>JAAXUL010000841.1 GCA_013336035.1 Chloroflexales bacterium | reverse complement strand
CGGCCAGGTCGAGGCGACCACGATCCAGCAGCAGAACCTGGCGCGCCGCGGCGGGGGCGCCGCCTTTACGGCGCCGGTCGAGGTGCGCACGCGCGTCTGGTACAACCCCGACATGGCCAGCGCCTACTTCATGGTGCCGGCCCTGATCGGCATAATCCTCCAGATGCAGGCCACGCTGCTGACGGCCTCGGCGATCGTGCGCGAGCGCGAGCGCGGCACCATCGAGCAGCTGATCGTCACCCCGATCCGCCCCTGGGAGCTGATCGTCGGCAAGATCCTGCCCTTCGCCCTGGTCGCGCTGCTGATCACCCTGGAGGTGCTGCTGATCGGCACTTTCTGGTTCGGCGTGCCGATCCGCGGCAGCCTTGTGCTGCTCCTCGGCATCTCGTGCCTGTTTCTGCTCTCGTCCCTGGGCATCGGGCTGCTGATCTCGACCATCGCGCAGACCCAGCAGGAGGCCTTCCTGCTCACCTTCCTGACTCTGCTGCCATCGATCTTCCTCTCCGGCTTCATCTACCCGGTGGCGGCGATGCCCAGGGCGCTCCAGCTCATCAGCGGCGTCGTCCCGCTCACCTACTTCCTGGTGGTCGTGCGCGGCATCGTGCTGAAGGGCGTCGGCGTGTCCGCGCTGACCGACCAGATCATCGCGCTCACGATCTTCGGCGCCGCCCTGATCGCCCTGGCGTCGGCCCGCTTCCGCAAGCGTTTGGACTGAATCGCCCCCCGTACGGCCGAGGCATTCGCCGCGCGAGTGCTTCGGCTCTGTGGACCCTCCAGGGCGGCTGGAGGCTGACGGATCTGCGGACTATATCGGACGACTGGAGGTCGTCATGAAAGAGCGCGTACGCATTATCGTCCCGGTATTGCTCCTGGCCGCCCTGCTCGGCGGCGGGTACTGGTGGTGGGGCCAGCGGGCCACCGTGTCAGGGGGCCAGGCCCTCACGGGCTCCGGCACGATCGAGGCCGAGGAGGTGCTCGTCAGCAGCGAGGTTTCCGGCCGCGTCCAGGAGCTGCTCGTCGACGAGGGCGGCGAGGCGGCCGAGGGCGAGGTCCTGGCGAAGCTCGACCCGGCGCTGCTCGAGGCCCAGCGCGACCAGGCCGCCGCCGGCGTGGCCGTTGCCGAGGCCAACCTGGCCCTGCTCAAGGCCGGCAGCCGCGCCGAGGATATCGCCGCCGCCGAGGCCGCCGTCGCCCAGGCCCAGGCCGCGCGGGATGGCGCCTCCGCCGCCTACGAGAATGCCGTCGCCGCCCTGAGGGACACCCAGCAGCTCACCCCCCAGGTGGGCCAGGCGACCGCCGCCCGCGACCAGGCCCGCCGCGCCCTTGAGCAGGTGCAGGCCGGCAGCCGCGCCGAGGACATCGCCGCCGCCGAGGCCGCCGTCGCCCAGGCCCAGGCTAACCTCCAGACCGCCCGCGACCGCCTCGCGGCCACCAAGGCCCAGGCCGAGAGCGCGCTCACCCAGGCGGCGAACAACCTGCGCAACGCCCAGGACGCCTACAGCCGGATCTACTGGGACAACCGTGAGCTCGAGAAGCTTCCTGGCGACCTGCCCCAGGCTCGCAAGGACGCCGAGGCCGCCGCCGAGCGCGCCGTCCAGAACGGCGAGGAGGCCCTCTCGCAGGCTCAGGTGGCCCTTGAGAACGCCCGCCAGGCCGAGACGAGCGGCATCGAGGCCGCCGAGAGCCAGGTGCAGACGGCCACCGCCACGCTCTCCAAGCTGCGCAATGGCGCGCGCAAGGAAGATGTCGCGGCGGCCCAGACGGCCCTCGCCAACGCCCAGCGCGTCCTCGACCAGGCCATCGCGATGCGGAGCGACCCGCAGCAGCTGCGCGCCGCCGCCGACGGCGCCAAGGCCGGCCTCGCCGCCGCCGAGGCGGCCCTCAGCCAGGCCCGCTTCCGGCTCGAGCTAGCCCAGTCCGGCGCCCGCCCCGAGCAGGTGCAGGCCGCCGAGGCCCAGCTGGCCCAGGCCCAGGCCAACCAGCGCCAGATTGAGGTCCAGCTCGGCAAGACGACCCTGACCGCGCCGCGCGCCGGCCTCGTGCTCAGCCGGCCGATCCACGAGGGCGAGCAGGCCTCGCCCGGCACCGTGCTGATGACGATCGGCTCCCTCGACCCTGTACGGCTGACGCTCTACATCGGCGAGACCGACATCGGGCGCGTGCGCCAGGGCCAGCGCGCCAGCGTCACGGTCGACAGCTTCCCGGGCCGCACCTTCGATGGGGCCGTGACCTACATCGCCTCGCAGGCCGAGTTTACGCCGCGCAACGTGCAGACCCAGGACGAGCGCGCGACCACGGTCTTCGCGGTGCGCGTCGAGATCGCCAACCCCGACCACGCGCTGAAGCCGGGCATGCCCGCCGACGCGACCATCGTCGAGTGAGCGGCACGCAGAGGGACGCCGCGATGACAGAGGCCATCGTCACCACCGACCTGACCCGCTCCTTCGGCGCGATCCGCGCCGTGGCCGAGCTGAACCTCAGCGTCCCGCGGGCCCAGATCTACGGGCTGGTCGGCCCCGACGGGGCGGGCAAGACGACGGCGCTGCGGCTCCTCTGCGGGGTGCTGCGGGCCGACGGCGGGCGCGCGACCGTAATGGGCATCGACGTGGCCCGCGACCCCGAGGGCGTGCGCCGGCGCATCGGCTACATGCCGCAGCGCTTCAGCCTCTACGGCGACCTGACGGTGCGCGAGAACCTGCGCTTCTTCGCCGAGGTCTACGGCGTGCCGCGCGCCAACCACGCCGCCCTGCTCGAGCGGCTCCTGGCCTTCAGCCGGCTCGGCCCCTTCCAGCAGCGTCGCGCCGAGGCCCTCTCGGGCGGTATGAAGCAGAAGCTGGCCCTGGCCTGCGCGCTGATCCACCGCCCCGACGTGCTGCTTCTTGACGAGCCGACCACCGGCGTCGATCCGGTCTCGCGGCGCGAGTTCTGGGATATCCTCCGCGACGCCGTGGTGCAGGACGGCATGACCGTGCTCGTCTCGACGCCCTATATGGACGAGGCCGACCGCTGCCACACGGTGGGCTTCATGCGGGCGGGCGCGCTGATGGCCACCGGCGCCCCGCGCGAGCTCCAGGCCCTGGTGCCCGGCGTGGTGCTCGAGGTGCAGGCGCGGCCCTACCACGCGGCCCAGGAGCGCCTGCGCGCGCTGCCCGGCGTGCGCGGGGTGCAGGTCTTCGGCGACCGGCTGCACGTGATCGCCGACGAGGCCCTGCCCGAGGCGGCCGTGCGCGACCACCTGGCGGGCGATGAGCTCACCCTCGTGTCTGTCCGCCGGATCCAGCCGACTATGGAGGAGGTCTTCATGTACCTCCAGCGCGCGACGAGTGAGGTGTGATATGGGCGCAGCCTATGCCGTCGAGGCCGAGGGTCTGACGCGCCGCTTCGGCGGGTTCGTGGCCGTGGATAACCTGAGCCTGCAGGTCGAGCCGGGCGAGGTCTTCGGCTTCCTCGGGCCGAACGGCTCGGGCAAGACCACCACGATCCGCATGCTTTGCGGCCTGCTCGCCCCGAGCGCGGGCACCGGGCGGGTGCTGGGCTTCGACATCGGGCGCGAGAGCGAGGCGATCAAGGCTCGCATCGGCTATATGTCGCAGAAGTTCAGCCTCTACCCGGACCTGCGGGTGCGCGAGAACCTGGGCTTCTACGCCGACGTCTACGGGGTGCCGCGCCGCGAGCGTGCGGCGCGCATGGCCGAGCTGGTGGCGATGGCCGGCCTGAGCGGGCGCGAGGCTGAGCTGACGGCCAACCTCTCGGGCGGCTGGAAGCAGCGCCTCGCCCTGGCCTGCGCGATCGTCCACCGGCCCCAGATGCTCTTCCTGGACGAGCCGACCGGCGGCGTCGACCCCGAGGCCCGCCGCGCCTTCTGGGACCTGATCTACCAGCTGGCGCAGCGGGGCGTGACGGTCTTCGTGACCACGCACTACATGGACGAGGCCGAGCACTGCCACCGCATCGGGCTGATGTACGGCGGCCGGCTGGTCGCCCTGGACAC
>JAAXUL010000840.1 GCA_013336035.1 Chloroflexales bacterium | reverse complement strand
TCATCGATGCGCTGGCCGACGGCGGCGTGCGGGCGGTGATTCCGATGGAAGATTCCGTGCGCCTCGCCGCGCAGACCGTGCTCGGGGCCGACGCGATGGTCTTGGAAACCGGCGAACATCCCGCAGTGTTGAAGGACAACGTGACCTCGCTGTCGATCCAGACGGTGGCGTCAGGCAACCCGGCGCAGGTGACCGGCGCATGCAGGTGCCAGCGATACGCCGTCAGCTGGTGCGCGCAGAGGTAGACCCCGCCACCATAATCGGCTACACCCGCGAGGTGGAGACGCACCTCGCGGTCGCCGCCGCCGTGGCCGCCGGTAGCGCAGACGTCGCGCTCGGCGTGGCGGCGGCCGCCCGCGCACTCGATCTCAGCTTTGTCCCCCTTATCAGCGAGCGCTATGACCTTGTGCTCCTGGCCGAGTCGCTGCAGGCGCCCTGGTTTGGCCCACTGCTCGAGGCGCTCGCCTCGCCGACTTTTCGCGCGGAAGTCGAGGCCCTGGGTGGCTATGATGCCGCGCACAGCGCCTGGATCCGCCGTGTGACGGCTGAGACGTCGCACGATCCGCCCGCTTTGCTCATCTCATCGTAACCATAAGCAGATGGGGCGCACTGCTCGGCCCTCGCTATTGGGCGTAGCCCCACCTACTTCTGTCCCTCCCTCAGACTTTGCTCGCCGCCTGTGGCCTTCCCGTTGCCATGTCTCCATTCCTGGCGGCCACGAGGTGTGCTATAATTGTCTGCATACAATTCATTTTTGTCATCACTCAATGGCGAGAAGTATTCGGACAAACTCGGGCGCGCTGCTCTCCTCGGGGCCGGTTTTGCGTGCCCACATAATGCTCAGCAACGATTTCCTACCGGCCCATCAATCACTGATTGTTTCTCCTGACCAGGAGTCGAACCAGGCCTCAGGTTCAAGGTTCGTAGTCCTCTCTTCCCTGGTTCCGTAGCTCTCTCCCCTGGCTGCGGCGTGTCAGGGTGCATCGCGCGGCCGCAGCGGACGTTCCAGGTGTGTGCGCGTAGGCAGCGGCGACTATGCCAGCAGTGGTGCCAATGAAGCACCAGATCATCAAGGAGGAAGCCACCCATGCGGAAGAAGGCGCTGACGATCAATGGTGTGCAGCGGACGGTGATCGCCGAGCAAGGGGCCTCGCTCGGCGACGTGCTGCGCCGGCAGCTCCACCTCACGGGCACGAAGGTCTCGTGCAACACCGGGCACTGCGGCGCATGCTCAGTCATCGTTGACGGCAAGCTCACCCTGGCCTGTCTCACCCCGATGAGCAAGGTCTCTGACGGCGCGGCGATCACGACCATCGAGGGCATCGGCCAGCCCGGCGCGTTGCACCCGCTCCAGCTCGCCATGGTCAGCCACGGCGCGGCCCAGTGCGGCTTCTGCACGCCCGGCTTCGTCGTCTCGGCCAAGGCCCTGCTCGAGAAGAACCCCAGCCCCTCGCGCGAGGAGGTGCGCGACTGGTTCACCAAGCAGCATAACGCCTGCCGCTGCACCGGCTACAAGCCGATCGTCGACGCCGTGATGGACGCCGCCGCCGTGCTGCGCGGCGAGATCCCCGCCGAGTTCCTGGAGTACAAGCCCACCGCCGACGGTCGCATCTGGGGCAGCAAGTACCCCCGCCCCTCTGCCATCGCGAAGGCCACCGGCACCCTCGACTATGGCCAGGACCTCGGCCTGAAGCTGCCGCCCGACACGCTGCAGCTGGCCCTGGTGCAGGCGAAGGTCTCACACGCCAACATTCTCGCGATCGACACCAGCGAGGCCGAGCAGATGCCCGGCGTGGCCGCGGTGCTCACCCACAAGGATGTCAAGGGCCGCAACCGCATCACGGGCCTGATCACCTTCCCGACCAACAAGGGCGACGGCTGGGACCGCCCGATCCTCTGCGATACCAAGGTCTTCCAGTACGGCGACGCCATCGCCATCGTCTGCGCCGACACGATCGAGCAGGCCAAGGCCGCGGCCGCCAAGGTCAAGGTCGAGCTCGAGCCGCTGCCGGCCTATATGAGCGCCCCCGCGGCCATGGCCGACGACGCGATCGAGATCCACCCCGGCACGCCGAACGTCTACTACGGCCAGAAGATCGCCAAGGGCGCGGAGACCGGGCCGGTGATGTCCCAGGCCGCCTACACCGTCGAGGACAGCTTCTACCTCCAGCGCCAGCCCCACCTGACGATCGAGGCCGACATGGGCTTCGCCTACTTCGACGAGGAGGACCGGCTCACCATCCACTCGAAGAGCATCGGTCTCTACCTGCACCACGCCATGATCGCGCCCGGTCTCGGCATCGCGCCCGAGAAGCTGCGCATGGTGCTGAACCCGGCCGGCGGCACCTTCGGCTACAAGTTCTGCCCGACCCTCGAGGCTCTGGTCGGCGTGGCCGCGATGGCCACCGGCCGCCCGGTCTACCTCGATTACGACTACGAGCAGTTCATCACCTACACCGGCAAGCGCTCGCCCTTCTGGGTCAACCTCAAGCTGGGCGCCGACGCCGACGGCAAGCTGGTGGCGATGGAGAGCGACTGGACGGTGGATCACGGCCCCTACTCGGAGTTCGGCGACCTGCTGACCCTGCGCGGCGCGCAGTACATCGGCGCCGGCTACAACATCCCCAATATCCGCGGCCAGGGCCGCACCGTCGCCACCAACCACGCCTGGGGCGCGCCCTTCCGCGCCTACGGCTCGCCGCAGAGCTTCCTCGCCTCCGAGAGCCTGATGGACGATCTGGCCGAGAAGATGGGCCTCGACCCGCTCGAGCTGCGCTACCGCAACGTCTACCGCCCCGGCGATACCACCCCCAACGGCCAGGCCCCCGAGGTCTACCCTCTGCCCGAGATGCTCGAGCGCCTGCGCCCGCTCTACGCCGAGGCGAAGGAGCGCGCCGCCCGCGAGTCGACCGAGCAGGTCAAGCGAGGGGTCGGCATCTCGGTCGGCATCTATGGCGCCGGCCTCGACGGCGTCGATGGGGCCGAGGCCTGGGCCGAGCTGACGAAGCTGGGCGTGACGGTCGCCACGACCTGGCAGGACCACGGCCAGGGCGCGGATATCGGCGCGCTCGGCACGGCCCACGAGGCCCTGCGCGCCCTCGAGCTCGACCCGACCGAGATCTCGCTCATCCTCAACGATACCGCCATCGCCCCCAACGGCGGCCCCTCGGGCGGTAGCCGCAGCCAGGCCGTGATCGGCCAGGCGATCAAGAACGCCTGCGACAACCTGCTCGACGCCCTGCGCAAGGATGACGGCGCCTTCCGCACCTACGCCGAGATGGTGGCTGAGGGCCGCCCGCTGCGCTACACCGGCAAGTGGGCCGCGACTATGAACAGCAACTGCGACGAGAATGGCCAGGGCAACCCCTTCGCGACGTATATGTACGGCGTGTTTATGGCCGAGGTGGCCGTGAATACGAAGACTGGCAAGACGACGGTCGAGGGCATGACGGTCTTCGCCGACGTCGGCAGCATCAACAACCGCCTCGCCGTGGACGGGCAGATCTACGGCGGTGTAGCCCAGGGCATCGGCCTGGCCCTGAGCGAGGACTTCGAGGACCTGACCAAGCACACGACCCTGCGCGACTGCGGCATCCCCTACGCGCGTGACATCCCCGACCGCTTCGCGATCCACTACATCGAGACCTCGCGCGAGCACGGCCCGTTTGGCGCGACGGGCGTGGGCGAGCTGCCGCTCACCTCGCCCCACGTGGCGATCGTCAATGCGATCAAGGCCGCCACGGGCGTGCGCATCACCCACCTCCCCGCGCGCCCCGAGAAGGTGCTGGCCGGCTTACGGGCCATCGCCGGCAACCCCGTCGCGGCCGACTAAGTGCTCGCAAGCCCTGCTTGCCGCACGAATGGGCGGAAGGGTGGCTTCTCAGGGAGGGCTTGTGCCCTCCCTGAAGCCCTCCCTCTGGCTGGCTTGGATTTATTTTATGGATCAGATCGAGCTGCGCGCCCTCGAGCGCCGGTGTGTCCAGGAGGAGCCGCCGCCCTG
>JAAXUL010000180.1 GCA_013336035.1 Chloroflexales bacterium | reverse complement strand
CAGGAGCTGGGAACCCTCGCCCTCCTGATAGCCAAGGGCGCGGCCAATCGCCGGCAGCACCTGATCCACCTCGCGGATGGGCGCCAGCGGGACGAAGACGACGCCGTGAGCGAACGCATCGCTCACACTGGCGGCGAGCTGTATTGACAGACGAGTCTTGCCGACGCCGGGCGGGCCAACGAGCGTCAAAAGCCGAACGTCCTGGCGCAGCAGGCGCGGCTGCAACAGGGCGACCTCTTCACCACGCCCGATCAACGGCGTGGGCGGGAGCGGCAACCTCCCGGGCCAGACAGGTTTTTCGGCGGAGCAAGCGACCGGTGCGTCAGACGCAGGCGCTGTTACCCACGGCGTGCGAGCGGCGCTGACGAAGGCGTCACGCTCATCGACGGGGATGTCCAGCGCTATCGCCAGCAGCTCGGCGAGCTGCCGCGAAGGCCGCCGCTGCCCCGACTCGAGCTGCTTGATCGTCACGGCGGCACAGCCGATCTGCCGCCCGAGGGCCTCCTGCGTGAGATCCAATAGTTTGCGCCGTGCCTTTACCCACGGGCCGAACTGATGGGAATGCGCCATTGCTTTCTCCATCCGTGATGCGCGCCTACCTTGTGGCCAGCAGCGCGCGAAGCCCGTTGCATCTCTCTTTGCACCGCTTATTGTATACCTTGCCGGCTAGTTTTGCATGCGGACAGTTGCTTTAATGGTGCCCACCGGGGAGATGATTCAAGAGCGTAAAGGAGCACCACCATGCGAAGCACGCGCGGTCTATGGGGACTACTCCTGCTTGTGGCCCTTGTCGGAGCAGCGGCCGTCGGCGGCGGCTCAGCTGTAGCACGCGACAACAATGCGCCGAACACCATCACCGCAGAGCTAATCGGCCAGGTGCTCAACCCATCGCCGAGAGACTCGATGCGAGAGCTCTTCGGCTATCTCGCCTGCGGCTGCCTGCTCGGGGTGGCGAGCCGGCTGGGCGGCAAGCTCCCGCTGCAAGCGGTCGTGCTGAACATCGGCTTCGGCATGATCGGCGTGCTGCTGATGGCGCTCATCCCCCGCCTGGGTGCGCCTGAAGACGAGGTGCGCGCCGCGCTGCTTGGCAACCCTGCTGCCGTGCTGTCGTTCTATTTCGCCTTCCTGAGCGCCCTCGGGTATGGGGCTATCCAGATGCTCGCGCCCATGACCCCTGAAGATTTGCTGCCGCGGCTACAACGCTGGGCCGACCGCGCCCTGGCCGTCGCCGGTGCGCTGACCATCCTCGGGCTCTCCTCGGCCACCCTGACTCTGTCGATCTAAGACAAGGCTTCTGTAGGGCCTTGGTAAGCATGCTATCCACGTCGTTGATCACCCACGTATGCGTGGCCACATCACATACGAGGGCTGTGCCATCGACCTTGAATGTGCGGCTGCCCTCAGCGCAACGCGGCGCGGCTCATCCTAGCCACGGCGCTCATGACGGTCGGGTTGCAGGGAGACTGCACCGCCTGATGTAGGTACATCCAGGTGATAGGCAAAGCTCTGTAATGCGCGCTACCGCGCGCCAGAGCCCTTTCCAATGCGCTTTTCAGCATCAGGAAGGGTTCTGGCGTATTTCGGCACCGCGTATCGCTTGATAGCCCTGGAACTTCTACTTCCGCATAGCAATGCGCTCCAGCACCGCTAGCCGAGCTTAGCGCGCATTACTGAGTATTGCCTCACACCGGATTGTATCAGGCGTGGCCGGATCTGGTGGGGATATAGCTGTCAGCATCGGTGCGATAGAGAGCTCTGAACGAACAGCTTGCTGACTCTGCACCTGAGCGACGACGGATGCGAGAGCGTGACTGGATTCGGTCTTGCGCCCAGTCGCTCAGCGCAGCCTTTTGTGAGTTGATCGGCTGTCCGCAGGCTTCGTTTGCCTCAACGCCCAGTCCCTGCCGTGGCGCCCCACACAGCTGGGTGGCGAGTGGATAGCCGCTCGACTCCATCTACCGTCCGGTATCGAATGGCCCCGTATCTGGTATAGTAGGCGGCATCGGGCGTCCGCACTGCCCGAGCGCTGCCTGGAGCAACCCCAATGTCCTTGCACCTGCACGGCGTCCTGCCTCCTCCCGCCATCCGCGCCCACTAGGGCGGGACGGCACCTTCCCCTTGGCGCACCTTCGCTGCGCCGGCCTTGCTGTGCCCATCCCGCCCTCGCTCGCGCCGGATCTTCCGCTGAGTGAGGAAAGGATCGGTTCACTGTGCATCGCTCTCCTCTGCCCCACGCTGAGCGTGGCGGCATCGGCCTGATCGCGGGCGCCGCCCTGCTCTGGGGCACCGTCGGCGTCACCACACAGTCGCTCTACCAACTGAGCGCCACCAATGCGCTCTCGATCGGCTTCTTTCGCCTGGCCTTGGCCGCGCCCGTTCTGCTCCTGACCTGCGCTTTGCTCTACGGACGCGCTTGGCGGCTCCAAGCACGGGACATTCGCGTGGCCGTGTTGCTCGGTGCGCTGATGGCGGTCTACCAAGTGGCCTACTTCACGGCGATCAGCTACACAGGTGTGACGATCGCGGTGCTCGTAACACTGTGCACCGCCCCAGTGATCGCCGCGCTGCTCGGCGGCCTGCTGCTGCGCGAGCGCATGAGCCGCGTGGTGGCGCTGGCCCTGGCAGGCGCCCTGCTTGGCACCGGGCTGCTGGTTGGCGTGCGTCCGGCGGGCGCGGAAGCCGGCCGGCTCGTCATCGGTGTGCTGTTCGCCCTTGCCTCGGCTTTGGGCTATGCTTCGATCACTGTGTGTGGGCGGCTGCTCGGCCCACAGGCTCGGCCGCTGGAGGTGAACGCGGTGGCCTTCAGTGTGGGGGCACTCCTGCTCCTGGCGGGGACGCTACCGGTGGGCCTCGCGACAAGCTACACGCCCCTGAGCTGGGGGCTGCTGCTCTACATGGGTCTCGTGCCCACGGCCCTGGCCTACATGCTCTTTCTGGCCGGAATGCGGCGCACCACGGCCACGATAGCGACCCTGATCACGTTGCTTGAGCCGCTTACGGGCGCGCTGCTGGCTTGGGCGCTTTTCGGCGAGCGTCTGGCCCCGCTCAGCCTTGTCGGCGCGACCCTGCTCCTGCTCTCACTCGGTCTGCTGGTCTGGAGGCCGACCGCCGAGCCGCGGGCAAAGCCCGTAGAGGTAGAGGTGTAACGCGTCAAGGTACCGCTGCGGAGAGCCGGGGCCGCGAGGTGAAGCTGAGCGTGGGCTTCGCTCCGTGGCGTGACGGGTGATGCGGTGAGCGGGTGTGGTTCGCTTGAACCCGCCCTCGCTCACCCAAAATCGCTGCATTTCGGGGAGCCTTCTAACGCTCAGGACCGCGCATTATGATAGTTTAGAGCTAAACTCCATCTGAGTACACACAAAGGCAGCGTTCCCCACAGCTTATATAGATGCTCTTTTATAACTTTTTTCTGATCTCATTTTATTATCAATAAGTCCAGGCTTTAGCCTTCGGCAGCGCGCCCGCCTACCGCGATCCGCGCACCTTGCCGATGAACAGGATGGTGAGCGAAAACCAGAGGGCCGCTACGCCCCAGAGCAGTGCGTACCCAAGGCCGAGCGAGATTGGCTTGAGCGCGTTTAGCAGCAGACCGCTGAGCAGGGGCGCGATGCTCTGCGGCAAGATACGTGAGGCCGTCCAGATGTTGAGGTCCTTGCCCGCGTCGGCCATATCCGGCAGCACGTCCAGCACCAAGGCCCAGTCCACCGCCTGGAACGCTCCCGAGCCGGCGCCAATGATCATCGCACACGCGAAGATCAGGGGCGGCGATGGGAAGAAGCACAGTGGGACGAGTAGCGCCGCCCCCAGCGCCATCATCCCGCCGCTGAGCACCACCAGCCGCTTGCGCCCGTAGCGGTCCGCTAGCATGCCCCCGAGCAGTGCCGTGGGGAGACCGGCGACCAGGAGGATTGCCAGGAAGTATGAGGCCTGGCGTGGGGCATCAGGCACCCGCACCACGTCAGCCATGAAGAACGGCACAAAGGTGTAGAAGGTGAAGATGCCCATGGTGTTGAAGCCACGGGTGAATAGCGTCCAGTAGAAGTCGCGGTGCGTGTGGTAGGGCGGAATCATCATCTGGAATGGGCGCGCTCGTCCCTGGGCTCGCGCTGACGCCGGCGGCTCCCGCACCGCCACGACCGTGAGCACCAGGCCGACGAGCAGCACGGCCGTCGTAACCAGGTAGATCGGCCCGAAGCCCGCTACTGCGGCGAGTTGCCCCGCCACGAGGAGCCCGCACAGCAGGCCGAGGCTCCCCAGCACACCCTGCCAGCCGCTCGCGGCCCCGCGTCGTTCCTCAGGCACGACGTCCGCGAACAGGGCGGTGTACGCCCCCTTAGCCCAACTTGTCGTCACCCCCAGGCCGGCGACCAGCACCGCATACACCAGCACATTGCTCCCCGTACCAAACCCTGCCATCAGCGGGAGCACGAGCGCCGCGGCCAGCGCACCACCGACGATGTGCGGGCGGCGCCTCCCGAGCGGGCTCCGGCTGCGGTCGGAGCGCGCGCCCACCACCGGGCCGATCAGCGTGGACAGCACCGCCGCCAGCACGGGGATCACCCCGGTATACAGCTCCTTCTGCGCCTCGCCCACGATGGCGGCGATCTGCAGCGGGAGTACGATTGAGCCCACACCACCCCAGATGAAGTTGTACGGGAAGCTGAATACGGCGAGCCCAAGCTGGCGCAGCGCCCCAAAGGGCGGTGCCGGCGCCTCCCTTACGGTCATACTGGCCTCCGCCATCGCGGGTGCTCCTCATCGTGTCACGACGATCACGGTGCGCCGAGGGTGAGCATTTCCACGGGCGGTTCGTCATCAATCGAAGCTCCCGGCTCCATCGCCCCAAGGCGGATGAGCGCTGCTCGCTGTGCCGGGCTCAGACCGCTCGCACCGTCAATGCGCATCCCGGCGTAGCGACCCTCGACCTGCCTGACGGCCGCACATGCCCCTCGGCTCAGGTCCCACAGGCGCACCGACCCCTCGACATCGACGCTGGCCAGGGTGTTAGCGCCAACCAGGGTCAGATCCGCGACGGCAGCGGTGTGGCCGTGGAGCTCACCCACAGGCGTTCCACGCGCGCAGTCCCAGAGGCGGATGACGCGATCGAAGCCTGCACTGATGATCGTCGCGCCATCGGCGGTGACCAACACCCGGTTAACCGCGGAGGTATGCCCCGACAGCATACGAGGTGTTGTGGCCTCGGGCACCCAGACTCGCACCACCTGGTCCATCCCGCCGCTGACGAGCACCCCACTGCGCGGGCAGTAGGCCACACTGCTTACCCAGCCCGAGTGGCCCTCCAGGTCGCCGAGGTGTTGCCCGCTCGCCACATCCCACAACGCAATCAGCCCGTCGGCACCGCAGCTGGCGAGGCTCGCGCCATCGGGGCTAAACGCGACGGTTCTGGCGCGGATGCGGTGCCGGCGCAGAATGTGACACTGCCGGCCGGCGGCGACATCCCAGATGCGGACGGTCAGGTCCTGGCTGGTGCTGGCGAGCAGCAGCCCGTCTGGGCTGAAGGCGAGGCCGTACACGCCGTCGGCGTGGCCGTGGAGCTCCGCGCGGACACGCTCGTGCTCGGCGTCCCACAGCCGGATGACCTGGTCGTCACCCCCGCTGGCGAGGAGGCGCCTATCAGGAGTGGCCGCCAGGGCGCGGAGCCAGCCCTGATGTCCGGCCAGGGGGCGACGAGGGAAACCGTCGCCGCCCCAGCGCACGATCCGGCCGTCGACCCCGCCACAGGCCAGGGCCCCATCCCCAGTCGCAGCTACGGCAAGCAGCATCCCCGTATGCCCGTAGAGCGTCTCGACGATACGGCCCTCGGCGAGATTCCAGATCCGCACGGTCTGGTCGCCTCCGCCGCTGATCAGCGTCTGCCCGTCCGGGCTGAAGGCGACCGAGCGCACGAAGTCGTAATGGCCCGCGAGCAGTCTGCTCAGCTGACCTGTCGCCGCATTCCAGAGCCGGATACTCCGGTCATCGGACGCGCTGGCGAGCACGTCCCCGTCCGGGCTGAAGGCCAGGGTATGGATGACGCTGGTGTGCGCGGCGAGCTGTACCCGAACCTGCCAGGTATCCGTGTCCCAGAGCAGGATCGTGCCGCCGGCATCGCCACTCGCAAGGCTGGCCCCGTCGGGCGTAAAGGCCACCGCCTGCACACGGCCCGTATGTCCGCCGTGCCGCTCACGCAGGTCACCTGTCGTCACATCCCAGATGCCCACCGTCCCATCAAGGCTCGCACTCGCGAGGGTCTGGCCGCTGGGGTGGAAGGCCAGCTGCCACACCGCCCCCTCGTGGCCGATGAGCCGGCGTCGCTCCAGGCCCGTCGCGCAGTCCCACAGGCGCACCGCTCCGTCGTGGCTCCCACTTGCCAGGGTCTGGCCATCAGGGCTGAACACCGCGGTGTAGATCAGCGCCTGGTGTCCTACCAGACGCCGGGAGGGCTGGCCGCTCGACACATCCCAGAGCAGCAGGCTCTGCTCGGGGCCATTCGAGGCCAGGGCCAACCCGTCGGGGCTGAAGGCCAGGGCCGCCACAAAGGCGTTCCCGCTCGTGAACACGCGGTCGGGCTGCCAGGTCCGGGTGTGCCAGAGCTGGATCTGTCCCTCCACGGTGCCGGCGGCGAGCAGGCTGCCGTCGGGGCTGATGGCGAGGCTGAGCGGGCGGTCGAAGGTGTCGGCGAAGGCCGTGCCGCGCAGGTCGGCCCCGGCAAAGGCGACCTGCGGCAGCGCCGCACGGCGCAGGTCGGCCTGCCAGACGCACAGGTCGCTCAGGTTAGTCCCTCGCGCGTCGATACCAGCGTGAAGCATGAGCTGGAGCAGGTTGGCAGCCCCGTAGCCGGGGCTCCGCGCCGGCAGTGTTCTGAGCGCGGCAAGGGCCCGCGCCAGGGCGCCCTCGAGGCCGGCCCGGCCCAGGCGCGCCAGGAGCTGATCGACGATGGGGGCGAGGAGCATCCGGGCCTGAGCCTGGCGCACATGCTCCGGGGCGCGGGCGTGGAGGAGCGGGTGGCTCTGGAGCAGCTCAAGGCGGCCCTGCTCAAGTTCCGCACAGCACGCCGTGATCAGCAGCTCGGTTGCGTACTCCAGGACCACGCTGTGCAGCAGCAGCGCCCCATCCTGGCGCTCGACGAGCGAGCACCGCACCAGCCGCTGGAGCGCTTCGAGCACGGCGGCGCGGCCGCCAAGGTGGGCGAGCGAAGCAGCGATTGTCGCCGGCTCGACCGGGCCGCGCTCGACCGCCAGCCAGAGCAGCGCCTGACGCTCCAGCAGGGTGAGCCGGGCGAGTTGCTCGTCCAGCAGGCTCCGAACACCGCCCATGAGTGGCGCGCCGGCTTGTAGGAAGGCCTCGATCGTGCCGCCGAACAGATCGTGGATCAGCGCGGCAGCCAGCTTGAGGGCCAGGGGGATGCCGCCGTAGCGCCGGGCGAGTGCCAGGCGTGCCCCTGGCGTGCCGCGCAGCCCCGCTTGCTCCAGGAGCACGCTGGCGGCCTTGTCTGAGAGGCCGCCCAGGTGGAGCATTGGTGACGCCGGCGCGACGTCAGGGAGGAGCTCACGGCTGGTCACGAGCATCAGTCCCTGGTGCGGCGTCGCTGCCAGCGCGGCGAAGAGCTCCCGGTAGTCTTCGCGACCCGGCCGGTAGCCCCCGCCGGTGCGCGTCGCGTCGAGGAGGCTCTCGGCGTTGTCGAGCACGATCAGCCCGGGCCGGGCCTGGAGCTGCTCGACCAGGGCGGCAATGAGCTCGGGGCTTGCGGCAGACACCGCCCGCGCCGGAGGTGCACCAAGTGTATGGAGACAGTGGCGCATCACATCCTCCAGAGCCGGCGCGTCGATCAGCGAGCACCAGACGACCGGGTGACCGTGCGCCGCGATCTGGGCGACTGCCGCAGCGGCGAGCGAACTCTTGCCGACGCCCCCGATGCCAGTAATCGTCATGACCCGGCACTCCGGGGAGGCGAACCATCTGCGCAGCGTAGCTAGCTCATCGTCGCGGGCGAGCAGGGTGCTCGGGGGCACGTCCGCCACCGCCCCGGGCTGAGGAGGTGCCGGGCTATTAAGCGACGTGGCCGCGACGGTGATCTGTCCAGGCCCGGGCTGAGTGTGGCGCGGGTCACCGCCGCGAATCTGCTCGGCCAGCGCGACGGTCTCGGAGGAGGGGGTGAGGCCAAGCTCGGCGGCCAGGATGCGGCAGCACCGCTCGTACGTGGCCAGGGCCTCGCCGCGGCGACCCTGTACGGCTAGAAGCCGCATCAGCGCGCGATACCCCTCCTCGTGCCAGGGCTCGAGCTCGACCCGGCGCCTCAGCGTGCGCTCCGCCCGCTCGCTCTGGCCGTGCTGGCGATAGTGCTCGGCGAGGGCGTCCAGGGTGACGACGACCCGCTGGCGCCAGCGCTCGCGCTCGCGGGCGAGCCAGGCCTCGAACTCGGGGCTGTCGTCGAGGGCGAAGCCGGCGAGAAGCTCGCCGCGATAGAGCTCTGTGACCTGCGCCAACGCGGCCGCGCGGGCCGTGAGTTCAGGAAGCGCCTGAGGCTCCAGCGTTGGTGCGAGCAGTTCGCCGCAGGCATGCACATCGACCCAGACAGGGGCCTGGGGGTGCCAGCCGACGGTGAGGTGATCCGCGAGCACACATCCGGGGAGGCGTGCCGCGATCTGGCCGAGGACGTGGGTGAGATTGCGGCGGCTGCGGTAGTCGCTCGTCTCGCCCCAGAGCAACGCGGCCAGGTGGCCTCGCCGTACCGGCTCGTCTTGATGGATCAGGTACGTGAGCAGCGCCAGCGCCTTCTGGGCCCCGACGATCGGCTCGCGGCGCCCATCGTGCTCCAGCACCGGGTCGCCAAACAACAAGACGCGGCGCGGAGAGCTCATAGCATCCTCCTCGTCGTGCTAGTGGGTGATCGTGTGAGTTCATTGAGTAAGATAGCACAAGAAATAGATGCGTGGAGAGAGGAAAGACGAGGTGTTGTTGGCGAGTGATCCGACAGGTGATCCGACATTCGACGTGTATGCTATGCCCACACCCTGACTCGATCCTAGCGGTCTCCAATGTGGCCCTCATACAAAGGGGCACTGCCGTGCCGAACACCGCGCACCGGCGCTCAGCGACGTACATCCTTCGTGTATGGTCCGCAAGCGCCATGCCTGATGGCCGTTCGCAGCTGCGCTTCAGCGTCGAGCGCGTCGGCGACGATGCGCAGCGCCGCGGCTTCGAGAGCTTCACCGTCCTCGTGGACTACTTGCGCACCGTCTGCGGCGTCGAGGGGCCGGAGGACGAGGATACGGTGCATATGCAGACGTAGCTGAAGCCAAGCGAAAGATACGTCAAACTACCGTAGTTCTACAGTGTTTTCTTCCGGCATAGGTTGGCACCATAGTACGCATAGCCGTTCGACACAAGACATCACGGGGGGCATAATGGCAAGCGATCAGGACCTGTCGATGCTCGAAACGCGCCTGAGCGAACAGCAGCGCCTGGTGGAACAGCTCCAGGCACGTCTCACGGCGCACGAGGCCGTCGCATCGCGGCGCGGATGGGAGGGTATGAAGCATATCGGGGTGCGGCTGGGCCTGGCGGTGTTGCTGTTCATCGTGGCGAGCGGCACGGCCTTGGCGGCGATCCCCGGCGCGGGTGGGGTGATCACGGCCTGCTATATCCCGGGCATTGGTGTTCCACGGCTGATCGACGCCGAGCGGGGGCAGAAGTGTACCTCGAAAGAGCGCCAACTCACCTGGGGTCAGGTCGGTCAGCAGGGGCCTCAGGGTCTGCCCGGACCCCAGGGCCCACAAGGGCCGAAGGGCGATACCGGCGCGGCAGGGGCGCCAGGGCCGAAGGGTGACACTGGCCTGGCGGGGGCGCCGGGCCAGCAGGGCCTCCAGGGCCCTCCCGGCGAGCCGGGGATTGCCGGGCTTACCTGGCGCGGCCCGTTCGCGCCGGGCAGCGCCTACCAGCCCCGTGACGCGGTCGCCTTCCAGGGTTCGAGCTACGTGGCGATTGCACCCACGGCTCTGGACCCGGTCGCCGACACGCAGAGCTGGCAACTCCTCGCCGCCAGGGGCGACGCGGGCCCGCAGGGGCCGGCGGGCATCAGCGGCCTAGTGCGTGTGCGGGCGGAAAGCTCGTTCAACTCAACCGATACAAAAGCGGTGGCGGCGATCTGCCCAGCCGGCAAGCGCCTGATCAGCGGCGGCGCCGAGATTTTCTCCGGCCCTGCAGACGGCGGCGGCGTTCGCTTCTCCCCGGCGGCGCTGACCGTCAGCGCGCCGGAACCGGGGCAAGAAGCCTGGACGGCCATCGCGAACGAGGTTGTGCCGGACAGCGGTAACTGGCTCCTCACCGTCTACGCTATCTGCGCGAACGTGGCGCCGTAACCAGCGCTGTGGGCGCCAGGGAACCAGCCCCGGCGCCCAAACCAACGACCGCGTGAAGGAGGCAGCGGCGATGGAGACCACGCAGATCACCCTCTTTGGCAGGCTGGCGATCAGCCGCGGCGTCCACGCCCTCGACCTGCCGGGCAAAGCCGCCGAGCTGCTGTGCTTCCTGCTGCTGCAGCACGGACGCCCCCAGACCCGCGAGGCGCTCGCTAGCGAGCTGTGGGGCGACGCGGACGCAGCTCAGGGCAAGAAGTATCTGCGCCAGAGCCTCTGGCAGCTCCAGCAAACCCTAGACGCCGGCTCGGCCCCGCTCGTCCTCGCCCTCGACCGGGAGTGGGTCGCCGTCAACACCCAGGCGACCCTCGCCGTTGACGCCCACAGGCTCGAGGAGACCTGGGCCGCCATCGCCGGTTCGCCCGGGCTCCTCCTGAGCCCAGATCAGGCCGCTGCGGCCCGGGCCGCCGCCGAGCTATACCGCGGCGCGCTGCTTGACGGCTGGTACCACGAGTGGTGCCTGGTCGAGCGCGAGCGCTACCAGGCCCTCTACGGCGCGCTGCTCGACCGCCTGGTAGAGCACTGCGGCGCGGCCGGGCAGCTCGACGCCGGGATCGCCTACGCCCTGCGGCTCCTGCGCCTCGAGCCCACCCGCGAGCGCACCCACCGCCGCCTGATGCGGCTCTACGCCGCCGCCGGCGACCGGGGCGCCGCCCTGCGCCAGCT
>JAAXUL010001609.1 GCA_013336035.1 Chloroflexales bacterium | reverse complement strand
CGGCGAAGCGGGCAGCCTCACTTTCGCGACTGGCGGTCATCGCGTACTCCCTTCTAGCGGCCATATCCGGCGACCTTGGCTGTGCTGGCTCGCAGCGGCATGACGTGGAACACCCAGATATCTCGTGGCGGCGTGATCACTACGAGGACCTCAAGGGTTCCGTACCGGCTGGGGCCGATGAACAACGATGGAGCCAGGTCGCCTCTTCGGGGCTGCCCAAAGGACTCGATGAACAGCGCCGCGTGAGCGATCGCGTACAGCGCTTCGTCGCGCGGGATTCGATGCTTGGCCGCACTTTCGGCCCACGTGATCGACAAGGTCTAGTATCCCCCTCTCGCGGCTTTGTGTCCACCGCAATTCGCCGGACGACGGCGCGGCCGCCTCCCGCCTACGTCAAGCCGACGCTAAGGCCCGACGCACCACGCCCGCTCGGACCTGTGGAAAACCTGACCCGCCGACGGCGCCGAGTGGCCAGCTACGCGTGCGCCGCAGCCGCCGCGGTACTGCATGCGCTTAACGCGGCGCGTCTCGCCGCCTAGTCATGGCTCGATTTGGAGCGAACCTTGCGGCGCTCCGGTACCCGGCTTAGCAGGCACCCGGTTTGCGCGGCACCGCACTTAGGCGGCGCCTGGCCACCGCACCTCGACCCGACGCTTGAGCCCGTTGCCCCACGAGAAGGGCTTGAGGCCCAGGTGCTGGAGCCGTCCCACCACGATGGCGGGGCTCACGCCAAGCTCGACCGCGAGGGCGGTTGCGTCATGGAGGCTCGCGATTCCGTGAAGCCGCGCCTCTGCGGGCCCCGGAATGAGGATCTCAGCGGCGAAGGCATCGGCTTCGATTTCCCAAGCGGGTTGGTCGCCGTCACCCGGGCCTTCCAGGTAAATCTCGTCTCGCTTGCCGGCGAGCACGTGCGCGAGTTCATGGAACAGGGTGAACCAGAAGTGGTCCTCCGCCTTGCCGCGGTCGGATAGCGCGACGATGACGCGGTCGCCCCTCCACATCGTCACGCCGTGGCAGTGTGCCTTGGGCACCGAGGGCACAAAGACGAGCGCGACGCCGCACGCGGCGAGGTCCTCGCGGGCCGTCGCCGCGGCCGCCGACGGCGCGTGCACGGTGAGCGCGCGCAAACGGGGGAGCGCCTCGCGCAGGCGAACCTCGTTGTACGCGGGCGTTTGCACAAGGTCGGCTTGGTCGTGGGCCAGCCGTAGCAGCACCTCGGTTGCCACGGCGTCGGGCGTGAACGAGGTCGATACCCGGAACGCCGCCGCGTGCCGCCTCGTCAACCGGGCCAACCCGTCGGCTGAGCTCACGCCCAGTAGGCCGAATACCTGGACAAGTTGCTCGCCCTTGGCCCGCGCCGGAGCGGTGACAATCCCAGCGTCGCGAAGAAACTTCAACAACGCCGCCTCAACGGGGGAATCAGCTGCGCCCGCATCTTCGATGGCTTCGCGACGCCTCAGCATCGCTCGGTACGAACCCTCGATGCGCAGCCAGGTGTCCGCACTCACCCCAGTGACGAGTTCTAGGTCATGGGCCGTGTCTGCGGTGAGCGACGCCTTGGCGTTGATGAGTTGGCTGA
>JAAXUL010000839.1 GCA_013336035.1 Chloroflexales bacterium | reverse complement strand
AGCGTGCTCTTGCCGGCGCCGTTGGCGCCGACCAGGGCCACCTTCTCACCGGCGGCCACGGCCAGCGACACGCCGCGCAGGGCCAGGGTGCCGTCGGGGTAGGTGTAGCGCAGCTCGCGCAGCTCGAGCATGGGGGCCGCCGGCAGAGGCGGGGCGACCTGAGGGTCCTCAATAGCTTCGATCACGGTGGGCCCTTCTAGAGCACATACGACAGGTAGACGACCCCGGCCAGCAGGCCCAGGCCCACGGTCAGCAGGCCCTGCTCGGCGCTGTGAAGCGGGCGGGCGCCGAGGCCGCGGATCTCGCCGCTATAGCCGCGGGCGAGCATCGCCACATAGATGCGCTCGCTGCGCTCGTAGGCCCTGAGGAAGAGCGTGCCGGCCATACGGCCCACGACGGCGGCGCGCCAGGCCAGGCTGCCGCCGCCCCGGCGGCCGGGCAGCTCGGCCGAGCGGCACTCGCGGGCCCGCAGCATGCGCTGGGCCTCATCGACCATCACAAAGAGGTAGCGGTAGGCGAACGAGAGAATGGCGATGAACACCGCGGGCAGGCGCAGGGCCCGCAGCGCGTAGAGCACATCGGTGAAGTGGGTGGTGGCCGTCAGCAGCAGCGCCGCCTGCACCGAGAGCCACGACTTCAGCACCACGCTGACGAAGGCCACCACGCCTGTGTCGGTGGCGGTCAGACGCAGCGGGCCTAGCGCGAGCGTGAAGAGGGGCGCGCCGGGCCGCGAGAAGACCAGGGTCACGGCCACGAGGGCGAAGGGCAGGGCCACGACGGCACGCCCAAGGATCGTGGGCAGCCCCACGCCCGAGCGCAGCACGGCCAGCCAGATCAGCAGCGCGCAGGCCAGCATGCCCGCCCAGGCCCCCGCCGGGAGCAGGGCCAGGGCGAGCGCGCAGCCCAGGGCCAGCAGCAGCTTCACCCGCGCGTCCAGGGCGTGGACAGAGCTCTGGCCGTCGATATAGCGGTCGAGCGATGTAGGCGACAGTGCCATAGGCTAGTCACCGCTCCCCTGGCTGCGCCGCACGCCGCGCACCAGCAGCGTAACGCCGTAGACGAGGGCGAAGACGATCAGCAGGCCGACGATACCCGAGAGGATAGTCGAGAGCGGCCCGTCCAGGCCGGGGATGCTATAGTCGGGCAGCAGATGAAAGGCCGGGGCCTGGGCCCGCCCGAGGAAGCCATGGTCCTCGGCCACGCGCTCGAGGCCGTCGGGGTCGCCCGAGGCCAGGGGCGAGAGGAAGGTCGCGCCGATGGCGAAGGCCAGGCCCACGGCCGTGACGGCCGCCAGGGTGCCCTTTGCGGCCCCACCGCGCGCCACACTCGGGCTGAGGTAGGGCGCGAGGCTCGACACCAGATCGGGGCGCGTGCTGGACACGAAGGCCAGGGCGGCCACGGTGATCAGGCCCTCGCCGATGCCGATGAAGATATGGACGAACAGCATCGCGGGGATGACCACCCCGGCCGGCACGCCCGACAGCACTAGCTGCAGCGAGGTCAGGGACGCGGCCACCATCACCGAGAGCCAGGCCGTCACGAAGCCGACCGCCACCAGGCCCCAGCTCTTGCCGCCGAACGCGCGCAGCAGCGGCATGCCGACCCAGTAGCCGACCGCCGCCGTCGCGATGCCCATGTTAAAAATATTGGCGCCCAGCGCCAGCAGGCCCCCGTCCTGGAACAGCAGGGCCTGCAGGGCGACGACGCAGGCCATCACGAGCATGCCCGCCCAGGGGCCGAGCAGCAGGGCGGCCAGGGCCCCGCCAAGCAGATGCCCCGAGGTGCCGCCCAGCACCGGGAAGTTCAGCATCTGCGCGGCGAAGATAAAGGCCGCCATAACCCCCATCAGCGGGACCTGCTTCTCGCTCAGGCTGCCCACCTGCCGCACAGCCACGCCCAGGCAGACCACCGTCAGCGCCCACCAGATCATAGACACGGGCACCGAGAGGAATCCATCGGGAATATGCATCCCGAGCAGCATGTGCCGGGCCAGAGTCTCAAAAACCATAGCTGTGCTCACTTGCTAGTGCTGCTTGCCGTTGAGAAGGGGCCTAGGTATTATACGCCAGAACACGTTTCCTGCGCAAAAATTTACAGTGAAACTGTATGCATATCTGCGCACATGTTCATATTGCACAGGTCTCTGGGCGCACACATGCGCAAAAGCCACGCCGCGCCCCGGTCAGAGGCGGCTTCGCGGTAGTATAATGGCCTGACGTGGGTTACGCGGCCTGCGTGGCGCCTGCCACATACGCGCAATTGCACGGAAACGCTTGCGCCATGGACACACGCTACCCCATCCCGGCGGGCACGGCCCGCGTCGAGATCACCGTCGTCAACTCGCGCTTCATCAGTGCGGCCGGGCACACCCCGAGCGTCGAGGCGGCGAAGGCATTTATCGCGGGCATCAGGGCCGAGCTGCCCGACGCGACCCACCACTGCTACGCCTACCTGGTCGGCTACGGCGCCAGCGTCACCGCGGGCCTGAGCGACGACGGCGAGCCGGCGGGCACGGCGGGCCGTCCGATGCTGGCGGTGCTGCGCGGGGCCAGCCTCGGCGATGTGACCGTAGTAGTAACCCGCTACTTCGGCGGCACGCTCCTCGGCACGGGGGGGCTGGTGCGGGCCTACGGCGACGCCGTGAAGGCGGTGCTCGAGCAGTTGCCGCGGGGCGAGCACGTCGATCTGTGCCCCCTGGTGGCCAGGGTGACCTACGGGGCCTACGCGGCGGCCCGGCGCGCCCTCGAGGGCGCGGGGGCCACCATCGACGCCGAGGCGTTCGGGGCCGATGTACGCATCGAGGCCAGGGTGCCCGCCGACGTCTACCAGCAGGCCGCCGCCGCCCTGGCAGAGGCGACGGCCGGGCAGGCGCACGTCGAGTGACGGCCTGATCTGCTACAATGCTCGCAGCAGGGGCGCCGCTAGCGCCCGGAGGCCGGCATGAGCAATCGGACCCAAAACAGCATTGTCGTGCTTGTGGGGGTCGCCGCGGCGTGGTGGCTCCTGAGCCAGGTCTTCACGCTGCTCGACCGCTTCGCCGACGTGCTGGCGATCTTCGGTTTCGCCTGGATGCTCAACCTACTACTCGAGCCGCTGGTCGAGCGCCTGAGCCGCTGGTTCAAAGGCCCCTTCGCCTGGACCCTTGGCTACCTGAGCATCCTGCTGGTGCTCGCCGCCCTGAGCGCGCCCGTAGCAGCCCAGGCCAGCGCTCTTCCGGCTGCTCTGCCCGCCGCCGTCGAGCAGACCACCCACCAGATCGACAGCTTTCTCGGCTGGCTGCGCACACACCGCATCGCCGTGCCGCCCACCACCACCCGCTTCATTGAGAACGGCGAGCTGGCCCAGCAGGTCGGCCCCACCATGCTCTCGTGGTCCCTGTCGATGCTGAGCGTCGGCGGCCAGTTTCTGCTGGTGGTGGGCGTGGCCGCGGCCATGTCGGCCGGCGACGACTCGCTGCGCGCGATCGCCCGGGCCCTGCTGCCCGACCGCTGGACGGGCGAGGCCCAGCGGCTCTACAAGGAGGTGCGCCGCACCTACTCGGCGGCGATCAGGGGCCAGCTAGCGATCTGGGCAATGGGCATGGCCCTGAGTCTGGGCGTGATGGCGGTCTTCCAGACCCCCGGCTGGATCCTGTGGATCGGCCCACTGGCCCTGGTACGCCTGCTGCCCTACCTGGGCGGCATCCTTGGCGCCGGCCTCACCGTGATCATCCTGCTGCTAAGCCTGCCCTGGCCCGCCTCGCTTCTGCCCGTGATCATCGTGATCATCGGCCAGAATATCATGGGCTACATCGTCGAGCCGCGCCTGCTCGGGCGGGTGCTCAGCCTCTCGCCGGGGCTGGTGCTGTTCGTCGTCCTGGTGGGCTGGAAGCTCGGCGGCATCACGGGGATCGCCTTCGGCGTGCCGGCCGTGGCCGTGGTGCAGGCCCTCGCCGAGCGCGTGATCCGGCGCCGCGAGAGCGCCCCCCCCACCGTAGTGGCCGCCCCCGCCG
>JAAXUL010000838.1 GCA_013336035.1 Chloroflexales bacterium | reverse complement strand
CGCGGGCGATGCAGCCCAATACCTCGCGCTCGCGCTCGGTGAGCAGATCGAGGGGCGAGCTGCGGGCGCTGGTCAGCTCGTGCATCAGGCGGGCGGCGACGCTGGGGTGCAGGGTGGCCTCGCCGCGGCGGGCCGCCTTGATCGCCCGCACAAGGTCGTCGGGGCCCACGTCCTTCAGCAGGTACGAGAGCGCCCCCGCCTTGATCGCCGGGAAGATGCGCTCGTCCTCGCTGTAGCTGGTCAGCACGATCACCTGGGTGGTGGGCGAGACGGCCTTGAGCTGCCTGGTGGCCTCGATACCGTCCATCTCGGGCATCACCAGGTCCATCAGCACGACGTCGGGCAGCAGCTTCGCGGCCAGGGCGACGCCCTCGGCGCCGCCGCCCGCCTCGCCCACCACCTCGATCTCGGGGTAGGTGTCAAGGTAGGCGCTCAGCCCCTTGCGCACGATCGCGTGGTCGTCTATCAGCATGATCCGCACCGTCTCAGCCATCATAAGGTTTCCTCAGTAGCGCGCCGGGCATCGCCTAGTCGTGCCGGCGCGCCGCGTCAGCGCTGGGACAGCGCATCCTTCAAGACCGAGTCGCTCTCTTTGTGGCTGTCGCGCGAGATCGGGATCACGACCGAGATAGTCGTGCCGGCCCCAGGCGAGCTGCGCAGCTCAAGCGTGCCCCCCAGAGCCTCGGCCCGCTCGGCCATGCTCTGGAGGCCGATGGAGCGAGGGTTGCGGGCGGCGTTGAGGTCGAAGCCGCGCCCGCCGTCGCGCACATCAAGGGCCACCGTCTCGCTCTCGTAGCGCAGGGTCACGACGGCGGAGCGCACGCCGCTGTGGCGCGCGACATTGGCCAGGGCCTCCTGGATGATCCGGTAGAGAGCCTGCTCATACTCGAGGGGCAGGCGGCGCTCTCCGGTGACGCGCAGGTCGATGCTGAGGCCCTGGCGCTCGCGCAGGGCCGCGACCAGGTCGTGCAGAGCCGGTGTCAGGCCGCGCCCGTCGAGGGCCGCGGGGCGCAGAGCAAAGATCAGGCTGCGGGTCTCCTCTAGCGCCCTGCGGGCCGACTCCTCGATCTCGACCAGGCGCGCGGCCGTCAGGTCGGGGCGGCCGTCAAGGGTGCGCCGGGCCGCCGCGGCCAGCATCGTCAGGCTGAACAGCTCCTGGCTAACGCTGTCGTGGAGCTCGCGGGCCAGGCGGTTGCGCTCCTCGACGGCGGCCAGCTGGGCGGTCTGCTCGGCCAGCTGGGCGTTGCGGTCGGCCAGCAGACGCAGCGAGCGCAGACTCTCTGAAAGCTGGTCGGCCATGGCGTTGAACTGGCGCCCGAGCTGGCCCAGCTCATCGCGCGAGGGGTCCTCGATGCGCAGGCTGAGGTCGCCATCGGACAGATCGATGCTGGCCTCGGTGAGTCGGGCGATGCGCCGCGCGAAGCCGCGGCCCACCAGCCACGAGTAGATCATGCCCATGCCGCCGCTGACCAGCAGCCAGGGCACGATAAAGGTCGCGAGAAAGGGCGTCAGGTTGGCCAGGAAGAGGCCCATCGCGGGGAAATTGACCAGCCGCAGATAGATCACGCCGATGATCTGCCCCTCGGGCCCCACGATGGGCGCAACGGCGATTGGCTGGTGCTCGGGCGTGTTCCAGGCCGTGAGCTGCTCGGTGTTGGTGATGCCCTGCAGAGCGCGGGACAACAGGTCGCCGGCGGGGAGCGGCTCGACGGCGGCGATGCTTACGCCGGCAGCATAGCTAAGGGGGTGGGTAGTCGTGATCACCCGGCCCTGAGTGTTGACCAGGGCGATCAGAACCTCGTCGCCCTGCGACGGGGCGTCGATCTGCACATCGACGCCGGCTGGGTCCTGCCCGCCCGATGGCTTCGTTTTCCTAGCGGACGCATTCGCCAGGCGCTTGAGCGTCCCGATCAGCTGGTCTGGCTCACCCCCGCTGGCCAGATCCTCGCTGACGAAGGCGGCCAGCTCGCGGGCCGACTGGCCGATGGCCTGGGGGATAATCGGGGCGTTGAGAATATAGACCACCCCCGCGACGAAGATCGCGATCATCGTCAGGGCTAGCAGCAGCGAGACCGCCAGAAAGGCCCCGGTGAGCTTCCAGCGGATAGTGGCGAAGCGTTTGAGCAGCCCGTTGCCCAATATGACCTCCGTGAATGGGGTCATTATACCGCGCCGTGGAGGGGCTGGCGGGCTGGCTGGCTGGTGCTGGAAACGCTGGCAGGGCAAATGCTCGTGGCAGGCGGCCCGCCGGTGCGGTCGGGGCCGCCTGGGCCGGGCCGTGATCAGGTAGATCTCGGCCCCCGCGCTGACCAGGGCGGCGGCCAGGTGCGGGGCGACCTCGGGCGGCGCGGCGACGTAGAGGGCCTGCGGCCCGGCGGGCGTGGCGGCCAGACCCATCTGGTCGATCACCGCGGCCACAATAGGCGTAGGGGCGGCCTCGACAAGAATATACGGGCCCTCGTGTCTCTTGTGGCTGCTTCGATCCATAGCGAGGGGCGCCGCGCTGGCAGGGCCCTGCGTGCTCTCCGGTGTGCCGTAAGAGCAGTGTACCGAACTCGTGGCGCGCACGCGTCAGCGTGTGGCGCGAGCCGGGTACGCCGATCATGACGGCTGCCGATCATACTTTAGGCCTAGAGAGATAAGGCATCTAGGTGGCCATACCAGTGCGATCACGTCACATATTCTCTTTACACCTCGCCTCAGGTTGACAGTATAGTGCAACGGTGCTATAATACGAACAATTGTTCTATATCAGACATCCTTTACAGCACCAGAGCAACGTACAGCAAGCTCAAGCATACTGTGGAGGTGGGGCGATGACCAATCGTGAGATCGCCGCAATTCTGTTCAACATTTCCACAATTCTGCGCGACCAGCACGGCAACCCATACCGCATCCGCGCCTACCGACAGGCGGCCCGCGCACTACTGCGTATACGCCAGCCCATCAGCGAGCGCGTCGCCCACAACCGGCCCCTTGGCATCCCTCGCCTTGGCAAGAGCCTGACCGCCAAGATCAGCGCCCTGGCCCGCGAGGGGCGCCTCGCCTTCTACGACGAGGTGATCGCCACGCTCCCCGCAGACGAGCAGCGCCTGGTGCGCGTGCCCGGCATCGGCCCCACCATCGCCGCGCGCATCCACCGCGACCTCGGCCCAACCGACCCCGACAGCCTGCGCCGCGCCGCCGCCGACGGCCGCCTCACCCGCGTCTGGGGCGTCGGCCCACGCCGCCAGGCCGCCATCCTCGACGCCCTGGCCTCGTAGCGCAGCGGGCCAGCGCGTATAGCGCCAGCGCCCCTGGAAAGGCTTCCCCATGGCCCCACGCCGCGAAGCGGCCCACCAGCACGACCTCGACGAGCTGTTCGAGGCCCTGGAGGCCGACACAGAGGCGCTGCTCGACGCGACCCTCGACATAGATGGCCCGCCGGCCCTGCACGCCGCCGACGACGCCGACCTGGCGGGCGGCTTCCGCCCGAAGCTAGCGCTCGCGCCCCGCGTCTACCAGGTCGAGGCCCTAGAGGCCTGGCTGGCCGCCGCGGGCCGCGGCACGGTGATCCTCCCCACTGGCGCCGGCAAGACGATGCTGGCCCTGATGGCCATCGAGCGCCTGCGGCTGCGCACCCTGGTCGTGGTGCCCACCATCGAGCTGCTGCACCAGTGGCGCGCCGCCGCCGTCGAGCGTCTGGGGCTCAGCCCCGACAAGGTGGGCGTGATCGGCGACGGCCGCCGCGAGCCGCGCCCCATCACCGTGATCACCTACGCCTCGGCGAGCATGCCCGACGCGCCCATCGGCGGCTTCGGCCTGCTCGTCTGCGACGAGGCCCACCACCTGCCCGCGCCCGGCCACCGCGGCATCGCCGAGCGCTGCGGCGCGCCCTACCGCCTTGGCCTCACCGCCACCCCCGAGCGCGGCGACGGCCAGGAGCAGACGCTCTACAGCCTGATCGGCCCGCCCGTCTACCGGCGCGCCCCCGAGGAGCTGGCCGCCGAGGGCCACCTGGCCCGCTTCAAGCAGAAGCGC
>JAAXUL010000837.1 GCA_013336035.1 Chloroflexales bacterium | reverse complement strand
CGCCAGGCCAGCCCTGGGCCGCGCCGGCGTGGCCCGCCGCCGGCCCCCGGCGAGCAGGCCACCCCCGGGCCGCGCCGCTCGCTGCGTGGCTGGCTGTCTAGCGGGCGCCTTGTAAGCCTCGTGATCTTCCTGGCCGCCTGCGGCGCCCTGGCCTATCTCTTCACCGACGAGCGCTTCAGCGTACGCCGCGTTGAGGTTGAGGGCAACCGCGCCCTCGACGCGGCGGCCGTATCCGCCCTGGCTGATGTGCTTGGCCGCCCGGTCTGGTTCGTCCATGGCGATGTGGCCGCGGCCCGCCTGCGCGAGAACGCCTACGTCGCCTCGGCCTCGGTCGAGCTGGCCCTGCCCGACCTGGCGATCATCCGCATCGTCGAGCGACGGCCCGAGGTGCGCTGGCAGGCCGGCGGGGTCCAGTACCTCGTGGACGGCACCGGGAAGGTGCTCGCGGCTGCGCAGGAACCGGCCGAGGCCGACGTTCTTGTCATCACCGATAGCTCGCATATGCAGCTCGGCCCAAACGATCAGCTTGACCTTGACGCCATCCAGCTGGCCCAATCTCTGGCCCTCAAGCTCCCTGTCGAGCTCGGCTTTACCCCGGCCCAGATCGGCTGGGACTACGGCCTGGGTGTCTATGTGCGCTCTGCGGCCGGGCAGACGATCGTGTTCGGCCAGAGCGAGGAGGTAGGGCGGAAGCTTGCCGTCCTCGATGTGCTCCTGAAAGAGCAGACCGCCTTCACCTATCTTGACTTACGGCCAGACAACCCGTTCTACCAGAATGTGGCGAGCGCCCCGGCCCTTAGCCAGACCGTGGTGCCCGGCCAGTGATCGCTTCTCTTCGCCTGATTGGGGCCGCCTGGCGCCAATTGGCGAATGCTCGAGGGACGTATGCAGCGTACGATTGTCGGTATCGATGTCGGCACGACTAAGGTCTGCACTATTGTGGCCCAGGTCTCCGACGCGGGCAGACTGAATATTCTGGGCGTTGGCCTGACGCCGAGCAAAGGCCTCGATAAGGGCGTGGTCGTCAATATCGACGATGCGGTGAGCGCGATCGGCGCCAGTATCGAGAAGGCCGAGCGCCTCAGCGGCTACCGCATCGGCACGGCCTTTGTGGGCGTGAGCGGGCGCCATATCTCGTCACTCAACAGCCGGGGCGTGGTGGCGGTGCAGCGCCCCGACCACGAGATCTCGCGCAATGATGTGGCCCGGGCCGTCGAGTCGGCCCAGGCGGTGGCCATACCGACCCAGCGCGAGATCATCCACGTCATCCCGCGGGCCTATGTGGTCGACGGCCACGAGGGTATCCGCGACCCGATTGGGATGAGCGGCTTCCGCCTTGAGGTCGAGACCCATATCGTTACCGGCGAGGTGATGGCCATCCAGAACCTCATCCGCAGCGTGCAGAAGGCGGGCGTCGAGATCGACGACCTGGTGCTCCAGCCCCTGGCCTCGGGCGAGGCGGTGCTCACGGCCGATGATAAGGATCGGGGCGTGATGCTGGTGGACATCGGCGGTGGCACGACCGACATCGCCATCTTCGTCCAGGGCGGAGTCTGGCACACCAGCGTGGTCTCGCTGGGCGGAAACCACTTCACCAACGATATTACCTATGTGCTACACACGCCCCATAATACCGCCGAGTACCTGAAGATCCGCTACGGCAGTGCCATCGCGGGCGACCCGCCCGAGTCCGGCGACGCCGAGGACCAGATCGAGATCGACACCCTGACCGTGGGCGAGAAGCAGAAAATTAGCCGGCACCTGCTCAACGAGATCATCCAGGCCCGCGCCGAGCAGGTGGTGGAGCTCATATACAACGAGATCCGGCGCAGCGGCTACGAGGGTATGCTCCCCGCCGGGATCGTGCTCACCGGCGGCGCGGCCCAGCTCAGCCGCTTCGACGAGCTGGTGCGCGATATGCTCGGCATCCCGGTACGCATCGGCGCCCCCACCGATCTGAGCGGCCTGGCCGACTCGCTCGACAGCCCCTCGTACGCGACAGGCGTGGGCCTGCTGCGCTGGGGCTCACGCCACGGCCTGGCCATGCTGGGCCCGTCCCATCGCTCCGAGGAGCGCGAGCGCTGGGGCACTGTCTACGAGCGCTTCAAGGGGTGGCTTCGGGAGTTTCTACCGTGAGCGAGTCCTGCTGCGTGTTGCGTGCTGCTCGGCACTACGCAATACGCAATACGCAACACGTGCAACAGGAGGATACCGATGATCGATCGTAACAATGGTGGGTTCAACTACGAGGACTTCGCGCAGATCAAGGTGGTCGGGGTTGGCGGCGGCGGCTCGAACGCGGTGGACCGCATGATCGCCGACGGGGTGCAGGGCGTCGAGTTCATCACCGTCAACACTGACGTGCAGGCCCTGATGCACTCGCTGGCCCCGGTGCGCATCCGCATCGGCGACAAGCTGACCCGTGGCCTGGGCAGCGGCGGCAACCCCGTGATTGGCCAGAAGGCCGCCGAGGAGAACCAGGAGGACGTCTACGAGCAGCTCAAGGGCGCCGACATGGTCTTCGTCACCGCGGGCATGGGCGGCGGCACCGGCACCGGCGCCTCGCCGATCCTCGCGGGGATCGCCCACGACCTGGGCGCTCTGACCGTGGGCGTCGTCACGCGCCCCTTCACCTTCGAGGGCAACCACCGCCGCAAGACCGCCGAGGCCGGCATCGAGCAGCTGCGCCCTGTGGTCGACACGCTGATCGTCATCCCCAACGACCGTCTGCTCCAGACGGCCAGCAAGAACACCACCTTCACCCAGGCCTTTCAGATGGCCGACAATGTGCTGCGCCAGGGCATCCAGGGCATCAGCGACCTGATCACCCAGCGCGGCCTGATCAACGTCGACTTCGCCGATGTGAAGACGATTATGGCCCAGCGCGGCTCGGCCCTGATGGCCATGGGCTTCGGTAAGGGCGACAGCCGCATGGTCGATGCCGTCAATATGGCGATCGCCAGCCCTCTGCTCGAGGTGAGCATCGACGGCGCTAAGGGCGTGCTGTTCAACGTCACCGGCGGCGAGGACCTGGGCATCCTCGAGGTCTACGAGGCGGCCGATATTGTCGCCAAGCAGGTTGACCCGGACGCCAACATCATCGTCGGCGCCGTGATCGACCCGGCCTACGCCCCCGGCGAGGTCAAGGTGACCCTGATCGCCACCGGCTTCGAGCTGGACCGGTCTAGCACCAATGTTCAGCGCACCCGCTCGGATCCCGGGCAGGCCATCATCACATGGACTCCCTGGTGAGAAAGCTCGGTTCTCAGGGATTCAAAAAAGCCGTGGAGGGCATGCTTGCTGGCGGAGTATGCCGTCCTTCCCAGGAGAGGAGCAACCCCGGCAATGCTGGAAATGACGATAATGATCCCTTTCCGCGCGATGAGACTCTCGAGGGCGGCTTTGGTGCAATACATGGCCCCGAAAAAATTAACTTCCATCACCCGGCGAAGAACGGAAACCGGAGTATCTTGAAAAAGGCTGATTTGGGTAACACCGGCGTTGTTGATTAATACATCGATTCCTCCGAAAAGATCGAGGATGGCCTGGATGGCCTGGTTACAATCCTCTTCGCGGGTAACGTCGCATGCCCGAGTGAAAACATCGTACTCCCGGGCTAAAAAACCCCGCTCGACCGTCTTAAGCGCATTTGCATCCACGTCCAGGAGGGCGATCCTGGATCCTTCCCGCCCGAATTTTTCTGCCAGGGCCGCGCCGATGCCGCTGGCTCCGCCCGTAATGACGACTACTTTATCTTTCATTCTTTATCCGCAGATTTCGCAGATTTCGCAGATTACGCAGATTATTCAAAGAAATAAAGCAAGGGATAAAATTCCGCGAGGCGGTTCGCGACCCGCCCCTACTTTGTCGGGATTTGGGGCCAAAAGGTCTCTTCAATCCACTTGGTGTTGATCTTTCCCTCCCTGTAGTCGGAGTTCTCCAGGATTCGCTGGTGGAAGGGGATCGTTGTATCCACTCCGCGAATGACAAAACCAGACAGCGCCTCCTCCATCTTCCGTA
>JAAXUL010000836.1 GCA_013336035.1 Chloroflexales bacterium | reverse complement strand
ATGATATACCTGCCAGAGAACTGCTCGTGGCTCACCTTCCGGCGACGGCTGCTGCTGGTGCGCTCTCTGCTGCGCGGCCCCGCGACGAGTGTCGAGCTCATCGCCGATATCGACGCTGAGCTCGGTGATCAGGGCTACCCGGAGGCCGCCGCCGCCGCGCTGAAGCACGATTTCGACGCGCTCAAGGGTGAGTATGGCTGCCAGATTGTGTATGACCGGCAGACCCGATACTACCACCTGGCGGATCTGGGCGAGCTAGCTCTGCTTGACCTGCCTGACCCCTGCATGGAGGCGCTAGCCTTCCTAGAGGCGAGCTTCCCCGAGGGCAGCGGGCTACCTGAGCACACCAACCTGCGCGAGCTACTCGAGCGCGTCGTGTTGCTGCTGCCGCCCGCCCGTCAGGCCGAACACCGGCGTCGCCGGAGCACGATCCGCCTGGGCGTGGGCCGGGGCGCTAGTCGCATCGACCCAGACACCCTGACGATCATCAAATACGCCGTCGAGGAACGGCGCGAGCTCATCTTCGACTACCTGAGCACCTTCGACGCGGAGCAGCCGCGCCGGCACCGGGTTGCTCCCTACGGCATCACCTTCCGGCCCGAGGGCCACGGCTACCTTGACGCAACGGTGCTCGAGGTCACGCCCAAAGGCGGCGAGACGATCCACGCCGCGATCGACTACCGGCTCGATCGGATTGTGCCGGGAACGGCAGTCGTGCTCCCCACGGGGCTGCCTCCCATCCGGGTCAGCCCGCCAACCTATACGCTCTGCTACACGCTCGTGCCACAGGTGGCACGCCGGCAGGACATCGCTGCCTACTTCCCGAACACCCAAATCACCTACCACGATGACGGCAGCGCCGAGGTGACGGCGACCGTCAGCAACTTGTGGCAAGCACGGCAGATCCTACTCCGCTACGGAGATGCCTGCCACGTCCACGAGCCAGTCGAGCTCGTCGCCCTGTTCCGTAAGACGGCGCAGGGGTTGAGCAAGCTGTATGGCTAAAGGGGTGCGCCAGGTTACGCTGACGCGCCGACAGCACCTCCAGGGCATGCGTGCCCTGTGATGTTGCTGTCCCAGACGCACGCGCAACGAAGTCGTGCAATGCCAGAGGAACTAGTGTATGCCAAAGTCAACGGGAGCCACACTGGACCTGGACGTGGATTTGCAGAGTGGTAGCGAGCGACCTCGGTGAGCCTGCTGCTCCTGGTCCGCGCCGCGGGCGGGGTGGGCGGCGACCGAAAGCGGCGCAATAGAACGCCTTGACTGCGCGGCACGACCGCGTTGGTTGCCAGGAGCAGATGATGCACGTCGAGCTGACTGGCGTAGAAGAGCGGCTCCTGGACCAGCGGCGCCCCCCGGTACCAGATGCTGCGGGCATCGGCGGGGAGCCAGCCCTGCGCGTGACCCTGCGCGGTGAGCCAGCCACAGTAGGCTGCGGCCTCGTACCATGTCACGGTGACCACCGGCTGGATGGGATTGTTAAAATGCAGCGTGCGCCAATACGGTGGTCGATACTCCGCTCTAGTATTGGCCTCACCGTCCCCCTGGCCCACCAGCCACGCCCACCCGTGCTCCGTCCACCACTGGCGCTCGCGGTAGCCGCGGGCGGCGATGAAGCGAGCAAACTCGGCATTGGTCACCGGGTAGCGGGCGATCTTGAAGCCATGGCGTAGCTCGACCTGGCGCAGCGGCCCATCGCGGCCAAGGACCTGGGCGATGACCTTGCCCACCAGGGAGGCCGCGCTGGCGCGGATTTTCGCCCTCGTCAGTCTTGCGGTCATCGCCCGACTAGAACGGCCCCGGTCCCACGGGGCACCAGTAGTGGGCCAGGGCCTTCGGCCAGCCGGCGGAGCCCTGCGCGGGCAGGCCCAGTAGCGCAAAGGGCAGGCGCGGGTCGGGCATGGGCACCTGGGCGGTGGGGCGGTCGAGGCTCTCTAGCGGACCGTAGCAGAGCAGGCCGAGGGCCAGGCCAGCGCGGTGACGCAGGGGCGCCGGTGCCTCCGGGGCCTGGCCCTGGGTGAGCAGACGCCGTAAGACCGTGCAGGTCTTAGGCCAGAGCCCATCGGGGAGCTTCAGCAGCGCCGGGTCGTACTCCCCGGCGCGCTCAGGCCCGATCAGCGCCAGCAGCTCACCGGCCAGGGCCTGCTCCAGGGGGCTGCGCTCAAGCAGCTTCTCGACCAGGCCCAGCGGTTTGTCCAGCTCGCGGTCCTGGAGCACCTGGTAGCCGACCATCAGGGTCAGCACCTCGTGCCAGTGGGCCTGGGCCGCCCGCTCCAGGGCGAGCTTGCGGAAGTCGCGCTGGCTCTTGAGGTGGTAGCCGGCCAGGAACTCCTGGAAGGTATAGGGCGCATCCGCGTTTGAGACAAGCTCGGCAGCTCAGACGACCTTCACACAACGCTCCAGCCACTTCACCCCATCGGGTGACAGCGCATCACCTGTCGTGCTGGTAGCCTGAGCAAAGCTGCTGACACACGTCTGTGTGAGGAGCGTACCGTCCCGACCATCTCGGAAGAAGATCCGATGTTCCAGGCGCTCCAGTCGCTTGGGGCAGAGCAGGCCAGGCTGCCGCGTGACCTCCTGCGCAGCGTGATCCGGCACTCCCCGGAAGGGCGGTTGGTCTCAGACCTGATGCCTACTAGCCGGTAGCCTAAGGGCGCAGCATGCTGAGCCCCCGCGGCATACCTTTCATCGCAAGGGGTAATCCGATGACGAAGGCTATGCTCACCCTCCTGGCTCTTTTGACGGTGGTGGTTTGCACTGGGTGCGCTCAGGGTTCTTCAAGCACAGGAGACGGCACCATGATCATTAAGAATGCCCGCGTGATCATCGGCAATGGCGAGGTCGTACCGTCGGCGTCAGTGGTGATCAAGGATGGTCGGATTCAGCAAGTCTCCGCTGAGGATGTGACAATCAGCGGCGCGCAGGTCATCGATGCAGCCGGCAAGAGCCTGATGCCGGGCCTGATCGATACGCACCTGCATATCTTCTACAGCGTCGATCGCGGCGAGCAGATCTATCGATCGCTCCTGGAAGACCAGGCGCCGGGGTACATGAAGAGCTTCCTAACGTATGGCGTTACCACGATCAAGTCGATCAATGATCCGCTCGACATCGTGCTGGAATTACGCCAGCAGCTTCAGGATAAAACCATACCTGGGCCGCGGCTGCTGACGGTTGGGCCTGCCTTTACCGCCCCCGATGGACATCCTGCTATCTCCGTCGGCGCCAATGACCCCTGGCTACGCGCGCAGCTGACGATTGAAGTCGACAACGCCGATACCGCCAGGGAAGCCGTGCGCAACCTTGCCGCGAAGAAGCTGGATGCGATCAAGCTGATCTATCAGGGCGGTGAGATGAAGACCCTGGATAATAAAACCCTGACGATCCAGAAGCTCTCGAAAGAGGTGATGCAGGCAATTATCGACGAGGCGCATCAGCAGCACCTGCGCGCGACGGTGCATGTCTGGTATGAGCAGGACGCCATCGATGTCCTGGAGGCCGGGGCGGACGGCCTGGAGCATGGCCTCGTCGGCGTTCCTTTGACGGATAACCGGCTGGTTCAGCTGCTGAAAGAGAAGCACGCCTTCTTTGTGCCGACCCTCCAGGTTATGGGAACGGCGGTCAACAAAGACTTACTGCCGACAAGCATGCAAAACCTCAAAGCCCTGTCCGATGCAGGCGTTTTGATCGCCATGGGTACGGACATGAACTGCGCGTTCCAGGCCCCCGGCGCGATAGAGATTGACGAGCTGGAGCTGATGCAGCAGGCCGGCCTGACGCCGAATCAGGTCATTGTCGCCGCGACGCGTAACGCGGCTGAGCATCTCGGCCTGCTGAAGGATATCGGCACGATCGAGGTGGGGAAGATCGCCGATCTGCTCCTTGTCGATGGAGACCCGAGCCAGAATATAGCGGACGTGCGGAAGATCGTGTACGTGCTCCAGGCGGGGAACATTGTCTATGATCCGCAGAAGGATGCTTCCGTATCGAAAGACACGAACGCCGTCACCTGGTTCG
>JAAXUL010000179.1 GCA_013336035.1 Chloroflexales bacterium | reverse complement strand
TGCGCCTGCTCGTCCCCGACTTCACCCCGCCGACCCTCGAGCAGATCGCCGCCGGGGTCGCCTTTATCGAGCAGGCCCACAGGGCCGACCTGCCTGTGCTCGTCCACTGTCACGCGGGCGTGGGGCGGGCGCCGATCATGGCCGCCGCCCACCTGGTGGCGAGCCGTCGCCTGGGCCACCGCGAGGCCCTGGCGCGCGTGCGGGCCGCCCGCCCGATCATCGGCCCAAACGCCGCCCAGGTGGCGCGGCTGCGCGAGTTCGCGGCGCAGGGCCAGGGTTAGTCATCCGCCAGAGGGCCCATACGGGCCGTGGTATAATGCCCCGTCCGCTGGATGGGCCAGCCTGGAACTGAGCATGGACCATGTCGCCACAGTCGAATATAGCCGCGCGTCGGTGCGCGGGCGACGGCTGGGCGCGCTGGTGACACTGCTCATTGTCGCCGCACTTCTGCTTGGGGCGCCAGGAATCTTCGCCTGGCTGCCGGGCGCCCTCCTCGGCGCGCCCCTGGCCGCGTTCGCCGCGCTCGCCCTCTTCACGCTGCCTGGGCTGGCCCTGCTCCGCCTGCTTGCGCCGGGGGGGCTGCGCCCCACCGAGCGGCTCGCCGCGGCCTTTGGGCTTAGCTGCGCCGCCCCGCCGCTGCTGCTACTGCTTGGCGACCTCGCCAGCCTGCGCTGGGGGCCGGCCCTCTGCTGGGCCTTCCTTGCCGCCTGTGCCCTGGCCGCCTTCTGGCCGCGCCCCGGCGAGCGAGCCCGGCCGTGGCCCGTACGCCCCGACGCCGAGATGGCGCTGCTGCTGCTCGGCCTCGGCCTCGGCCTTGCCGCGCGCCTCTATACTGTGCGCGGGCTGCCGGCGGGCCTGTTTGGCGACTCGTACCACCACACGGTGATCGCTCAGCTGCTGGTCGACCACGGGGGCCTATTCCGCTCGTGGGCGCCCTACGCGCCCCTCACGACCTTCACCTACCACTACGGCTTCCACAGCCTGGCCGCCTGGCTCCACTGGCTGAGCGGCTACCCTGTGCCCCTGGCCGTGGTGGCGGTGGGCCAGATTGCCGGGGCCCTTGCCGCGCCCGGGGTATTTCTGCTCGCCGGCCGGCTGTTTGGCGACCGCCGCGCCGCCCTGTGGGCCGCCGCCGCCGCCGCCTTCCTCAGCACCTTCCCCGCCTACTACGTGAACTGGGGGCGCTACACGCAGCTGGCGGGGCAGACAGTGCTGCCCGCGACCTGCTTCGTCTGGATGCTGCTGTTTGACCTGGCCGCCGCGCCCGCCACGCGCTGGCGCGACCTGGCCCGCCCGGCGGCCCTGGCGGCCCTGGCCACCGCCGGCATCGCCCTGAGCCACTACCGGATCGCGGTCTTCGCCGCCTGCTTCGTGCTGATCTACGCGCTCTACACCCTGGCGACCCGCGTCCGCTCGTGGCGGGCCCTCGCCCGGCTCAACGCCGCGGGGCTGCTCGCCGGCATGGGCGGCCTCATCCTGACCCTGCCCTGGCTGCTGCGCATCCGCGAGGGCCAGATGCTGCGGCTGGCCGGCTACTTTCTGGCCAACAATATCGGCACCGAGACTGGCAACGACCAGTCGGCGGTTGACCTCGAGCGCGCGATCGCCCACGGTCTGCTGCCTCTGGCTATCCTTGGCCTGCTCTGGATCCTGGCCCGCCGGCGCTGGCCCGGCCTGATCTTCCCCGCATGGGCGGGGCTGGCCTGGGTGGTCGCCAACCCCTTCCTGGTCGGCCTCAACGGCGCCGGGATCATCTCGAGCTTCACCGCCGTGCTCGCGGGCTATCTGGTGCTGTGCCCGCTGGCGGGGGCCGGCATCGCCGCCCTCTTCGACGGGCTGGCCTGGCTGGTCGCCCGCGTCGCCTGGCCGCCCCTGGCCCGGGCCCTGCTGCCCATCGAGCTGCTGGCGGCCGCCGGGCTTGTCGCCTGGGGGTTGGGCTTTCAGACCAGCATCGTCGATCCGAGCTTCCAGCTGCTAGCCCCAGGCGATATCGCCGCCGCCGCCTGGGTGCGCGAGCACATCCCGCCCGAGACGAAGGTCTTCGTCAACAGCTTCCCGGCCTACTCGGACTCTATCTACGCTGGCTCCGACGGCGGCTGGTGGCTGACCTTCCTGAGCGGCCGGCGCACCAACCTCGACCCGATCTCGTACGGGTTCGAGGCCGCCGATCAGCCGGGGTATATGCAGGTGGTGATCGACCGCAACCGCGCCGTCCTCGACCACCCCGCCGACAGCGCCGCGGCGGCGGCGGTGCTTAAGGCGGACGGCTACGGCTACCTTTACGACGGCCCGGCGGCCAACCCGGCCCCTGAGTACCTGGACCCCGCGCGGCTTGACGTGTCGCCCCTCTACGAGCGGGTCTACAGCCATGATGGGGTGACGATCTGGAGGGTGCGCTAGTGCGGATCTGCGTCGTCGGGCCGACCTACCCGTTCCGCGGGGGCATCGCCCACTACACCACCCTGCTCGTGCGACATCTGCGGGAGGCCGGCCACACGGCGCCCCTGTTCTCGTTCACGCGCCAGTACCCGCGCTGGCTCTTCCCCGGCAGAACCGACCGCGACCCGAGCGACACCCCCCTGCGGGTGGACTGCGAGTACATCCTCGACCCGAGCAACCCCTTGACCTGGCTGCGCCTCTACCGGCGCGTGCGGGCCGAGCACCCCGATGTGCTGCTGCTCCAGTGGTGGGTGCCCTACTGGACGCCATGCCTGACGACGATCGCGCATCTGGTCAAGCGCAACACGAAGATCAAGATCGTCTTCATCTGCCACAATGTGGTCCCGCACGAGGGGGGAGGCGTGATCGACCGGCGCCTGGCCCTGACGGTGCTGCGCCGCGGCGACGCCCTGGTCGTGCATAGCGAGCAGGACCGCTACCGCCTGCTGGCTCTGCTGCCGACGGCCCGGGTCTACAAGGCCGCCATCCCGACCTACGCGCAGCTTGGGGATCAGCCGGCGGCCAGGCCACCACGCGACCTGCGACGCGATCTGGGTCTGCCCGAGGGGGCGCCGATCATCCTCTTCTTCGGCTTCGTGCGGCCCTACAAGGGCCTCGAGTACCTGATCCAGGCCATGCGCCTGGTGCGCGAGCGGGTCGCCGCCCACCTGCTGGTCGTCGGCGAGTTCTGGACGGCGCCCGAGTTCTACCAGCGCTACGCCGAGGAGTGCGGGGTCAGCCAGGCGATGACGATCGTGAACCGCTACGTGCCCAATGAAGATCTGCAGCCCTACTTCGACCTGGCCGACGTGGTCGCGCTGCCCTATGTCTCGGCGACCCAGAGCGCCGTGGTGCAGCTGGCCTTCGGCTTCGGCAAGCCGGTGATCACCACCCGCGTCGGCGGCCTGCACGAGGTGGTCGAGGATGGGGTGAGCGGGCTGATCGTGCCGCCGCAGGACGAGCAGGCCCTGGCGGCGGCGATCGTGCGCTACTTCGAGCAGGGCCTGGCCGGGCCGCTGACGGCCAATGTGCGCCGCGCCGCCGTGACCCAGACCTTCTCGTGGCGGCAGCTGGTGGGCACCCTCGAGGATCTGGCCCGCGAGCTTGGGGTCGAAGGATGAAGGATGGTCGATGCGCATCACCTTCCTGATGATCATGGGCGTCGAGCGCCCCTCGGGCCGGCGCTACTTCCAGATCGCCCGCGGGCTGGCGGCGATGGGCCACCAGGTGCGCCTGCTTGCCCTGCACCCGGACCTGGCGAGCTGCCCGCGGCGGCGCTATGCGCAGGACGGGGTTGAGGTCTGGTATGTGGGCCAGATGCACGCCCGCAAGAGCGGCAGCGTGCCCGAGCGCTTCGGCCCCCTGGCCCTGCTACGGGTGCTAGCCGGCGCGACCCTGGGCATGGTCTGGGGCGTGATCTGCTCGCCCGCCGATGTCTACCACCTTGGCAAGCCCCAGCCCGTCAACGGGCTGGCGGCCCTGGCGGCGGTGAGGCTGCTGCGGCGCCGGCCCTTCTATGTCGACTGCGATGACGACGAGGTGCGCGGCAACCGCCTGACGGCGGGCTGGCAGCGGGCGGTCTTCGCCTTCTGGCAGGCGCTGCTGCCGCGCCTGGCCGCGGGCGTGACGGCCAACACCGCCCACCTGGCCGCCGAGGCGACGCGGGCCGGCGCCCGCCACGTGGTCGTGGTGCCCAACGGCGTCGAGCTGGAGCGCTTCGCGCCGCCGCCCGAGGCGGTGCGGGCCGCGCTGCGCGACAGCCTGGGCCTGCGGGGGCGCCGCGTGGTGGCCTACGCCGGCACCCTGGCCCTGCAGAACCACCCGGTCGACCTGCTGGTCGAGGCCTTCGCCGAGGTGGCCGCCGCCGTGCCCGAGGCGGCCCTGCTGCTGGTCGGCGGCGGCGAGGATCTGCCGGCGCTCAGGGAGCTGGCCAGGCGGCGCGGGCTGGGAGATCGAGTATACTTGACCGGGCAGCTGCCCCATGAGGCCGTGGGGGCCTTCCTCGCCCTGGCCGATCTGAGCGTCGACCCGGTGCGGGACGACCAGGTGGCCCGGGCCCGCTCGCCCCTCAAGCTCTTTGAGAGTATGGCCCTGGGTGTGCCCGTGGTGACCGGCGCCGTCGGCGATAGGCCCGCCATCCTGGCCGAGGGCGCGGCGGGGGTGCTCGTGCAGCCTGGCGACCCGGCGGCCCTGGCCGTGGCGATCATCAGCCTGCTGCGCGACGAGCCGCGGCGCCTGGCCCTGGCCGCGGCGGGCAGAGCGCACGCGCGTCACTACGACTGGCAGCGCCTGGCCCATATCTGGGCCACCGTCTATGATCGCCGCCGAGAGATATAAGGGCTATGAACAATACTACCGCGACGCCCCTGGTCTACCTGGTGGTGCTGAACTGGAACGGCTACAGCGACACCCACGAGTGCCTCGCCTCGCTGCGCGGGCTGGCCTACCCCAGCTATAGGGTGCTGGTGGTAGACAACGCCTCGAGCGACGATAGCCCCGCACGCATCGCCGCGGAGCACCCCGAGGCCGAGCTGCTGCGCTGCGCGAAGAACCTGGGCATCGCGGCGGGCTATAACGCCGGCATCAGGGCCGCCCTGCAGCGGGGCGCCGACTATGTCGTGCCGATGAATAATGACCTCGACTGCGACCCGCTGTTCGTATCGCGCATGGTCGCCACTCAGCGGGCCTGGCCCCGCTGCGGCATCGTAATGCCGAAGATCTTCTACTATGAGGAGCGCGACCGGCTCTGGTCGGCCGGGGCCTACGCCCGCTGGATGCCCTCGAACATCGTGATGCGCGGGCGCCAGCAGCGCGACGGGCCGGCCTTCGCCGACGACACCGAGATCGCCTTCGCGCCCAGCTGCTGCCTGCTGCTCACCCGCGAGCTGGCCGAGCGCGTGGCCTTCGACGAGGGCTACTTCTTCTACTACGACGACTGGGACTTCTGCATGGAGGCGCGCAAAGCCGGCTACAGGGTCGTCTACGCGGCGGGCGCGCGCCTGTGGCACAAGGTCTCGCGCAGCACCAAGAACAGCCCCAAGTCGCTGCGCTGGTGGAAGGTCTTTGGCCAGAGCTGCGTGCGCTACCACCGCAAGCACCACGATCTCAACCTGCTGCGCCGCTATGTCGCCTGGGTGCTGCTGCGCGAGACGGCGAAGGGCAACCTGCGCAGCCTGCCGACCTTCCTCGACGGCGTCCGCACCGCCCTGCGCGCCGACCTGAGCGACGACCTCGGCCCGGCGTGGCGCCGCTGATGGGCGCGCAAGACAATGAGGATGGCTGTCGATGACCACGATACCGAATGGGAGCCGGCCCGTCGAGAGTCGGCAGGAGTGGATCTGGAGCATTATCGCCTGCCCCGAGTGTGGCTCGCCCCTGGTGGCCGAGGCGACGGATGGGGGGCTGGCCTGTGAGCGCAGCGCCTGCGGCTTTCGCTCGAGCCACAGGGGGCAGGTGTACAACCTGCTGCCCCGTTCGCTCGACCAGTTCCAGCACGCCGAGCACAACTGGCGCCAGCAGCACTACGACCGGCTGGCCCGCTCGGTCGCGCAGATGAGCCCGGACCAGTACCGGACCTTCAGGCTGCTCGACACGATCACCTACTACTCCTTCACCTCGCAGTTCGCCTTCTTTCGTGACCACTTCTCGAAGCAGCACCGGCTGCGCGGGCGCGGGCTCGAGGTGGGCGGATCGAACGGCCAGCTCAGCGGCTTCGTCAAGCTCTTCTACCCCGAGACCGAGATGGTCACCTCGGACGTCGCGCCGGTGAATGTCGAGCTGGCCGAGGAGCTAGCGAGGTTGCTGGGCTTCGGGACCGACTATTTCGTGATGGCCGATGCCGAGCGGCTGCCATTCCGGCCCGGCTCCTTCGACTTCCTCTGTAGCTCGGGCATGCTGCACCACCTGGGCGATATGCGCCGGGCGCTCAGGGCGGGGCGGGCGGCGCTCAAGCCGGGCGGGCGCTGGTACATCGTGAACGAGCTGTCGATCGGCGCGCTGCCGCGCCTGTTCTGGAACAGCCGCCTCGGGCAGAAGGGCAAGTGGGCTCTGACCACCGGCATCCGCGAGAACAGCTACACGCTGAGCGAGTGGCGGCGCTTCTTCGCCGAGCAAGAGTTCAAGATCGTCGATATGTACTTCCAGCGGGACCCCAGATATAAGCTGCTGAGCTGGCCGCGCGCGCTGTACTACGCGGCGGTCGCCAGGCTGCCCCTGGCCCTGCTGCGGGCGGGCGTCCCCTGCGAGATCAACTTCGTGCTGGAAAAGCAGTAGGCGCAGTGATGACACCGACTGACCAGCGAGCCCCTGCCGGCGTAGCGATGGAGCGCGCCCCCTGCGAGATCTGCGGGGCCGCGTCGCCCGAGCCCGTGGCGTGGCGGCGCGATCTCTTCCTGGGCGGCGATACCATCTACACCATGAACCGCTGCCCAGGCTGCGGAGTGGTCTACCAGTACCCCCGCCCGAGCGCGGCGACCATCCATCTGCTCTACCCCTCCGAGGAGTACCCCGAGTACGTGGCGGGCCTGCACACCGTCGGCCGGCTGCGGCGCGCGGTCCGCCGCTACGGGCTGCGCAAGCGCTGCCGCCGGGTGACGCGCTATGTTGATGGCGGGCGCATGGTCGATGTCGGTTGCTCGACCGGCGACTTCATCTGGGAGATGAGCCGGCAGCCGGGCTGGGCCGCCCTGGGGATCGATATCAGCCTCGCCGCGGTGGCCTACGCCCGCGACCAGCTCGGCGTCACGGGCGCCGTAGGCGTGCTGAACGCGGCGCCCCTCCCCGACGGCTCGCTTGACGCGATCACCATGTGGAACGTCTTCGAGCACGTCTACGACCCGCGCACGGTGATCGCCGAGGCCGCGCGCCTGCTGCGGCCAGGGGGGGTGCTGGTGATCACCCACCCGAACCTCGACAGCCTAGATCGGCGTCTGTTCGGCCACACCTGGATCGGCTACGAGCTGCCGCGTCATATCTACCTCTACCCATCCGAGCTGCTGCGCGCCCTGATGGCCGAGTATGGCCTGCACGAGGTTGAGCGCACCTGCCTCTACGGCAGCTGGGGCGCCACCATGACCAGCCTGATGTTCCTTGTCGAGGGCCGGCTCGGCCGGGGCCGCGCGAGCGCCCTGGTGCGGCGGGCCCTCTTCAGCCTGCCCTCGCAGCTGCTCACCGCGCCGTACTTCCTGCTCATCGACCGTCTGCGGCTGGGCTCGAACATCACGGCCGTCTTTAGGAGATAGCCATGGCCCCGGTCTCGACGGCCCAGCGCATCCAGCGGCTGCTCAGCCTGCCCCGCGAGAAGCTGCGGCCCCTGCTTGCCCACCCTGTCTGGCGCTGGTTCTGGCGCGGGCTCACCGCGCTCTCGCTGGCGGCGGTGGCCGCGGGGGCCTACTACTCCTATACCGAGCTGTCCAGCGATGGGCTGCGGGTGCGCCCGGACTTCCTGCTGCTGTCCCTGGCCATCTATATGGTCACCTTCCTGATGCACCTGATGGGCTGGCACAGCCTGAGCCGGCTGCTGTTCGGCGAGATCGGGCTGCGCCAGGATGTCGAGGCCGTCGTGGGCAGCAACCTGGTGAAGTACCTGCCGACGATCGCCTGGTACATCGCTAACCGGGCCCACTACTATGGGCAGCGGGGCGTGCCGCAGGCCCGCGTCGTCGCGGCCTCGTTCACCGAGCTCGGCTTTATGGTCGGGGCCTGCGCCGGCCTGCTCGGCCTGATGTGGCTCTACGGGATCAGCCCCTGGCTGGCCGTGGCCGTCCCCGTCGCCATCGCCCTGACCCTATGGGCGCTCTACGCGCTGCGTGGGGCGCGCTTCGGGCGGGCGGCGGACGACTGGCAGGTGGGCAGATGGGCGGCCGCATTTCTCTGGTACGGGGCCACATGGCCGCTCGCGGGGCTGTTCCTCTGGGCGATCCTCTCGGCCTTTGTCCCGGTGCCGCTAGAGAGCGTACAGACGGTGCTGTGGATCTGGCTGAACGCGGCCCTGGCCAGTTACGCCGTGAGCCTGACCCTGGGGTTTTTCGTGATCGCCCGCGAGATCACCCTTACGGTGCTGCTGAGCCAGATCTGGCCTCTGCCCGTAGCACTGGCCACCGCGATCGCGGTCAAGCTTGTGCTGACGCTCGGCGAGGTGACATGTAGCTTGATCGTACTGGGCGCCCTGCGGTTGACAGGCGCGAGGAGCGACGATGAGTGAGCTGGTTGGGCTACTGCCGGCCGCCGGGCGCGGCTTGCGCCTTGGGCCGATCCCCTGTAGCAAAGAGATTATGCCCCTGGGCTTCCAGCCGGCGCCCGAAGACGGCCGGCTGCCCTGGCGGCCGGTGACGGCGATCGAGAGCCATCTGCGCGCGCTGCGGGCCGCCGGGGCGGGCCGGGCGGTGATCGTGATCGGCGAGACCAAGGCCGACGTTGTGCGCTACGTGGGCGACGGCGATCAGTATGGCCTGCCGGTGGCCTATGTCTACCAGCGCCACCTGCGCGGCATGCCCTTCGCCCTCGACCTGGCCCAGCCGTGGCTAGGTCAGGCGACGGTGCTCTTCGCTATGCCCGATACGCTGGTTCATCCAGGCGACACCATGGCCCGGCTGGCCGGGCACCACGCGGTGAGTGGGGCCGACGTGACCCTGGGGCTCTTCCGTACCGTGACGCCCCATAAGTTCGGCATGGTCGAGCTTGGCGGGGCCGGGCAGGTTGTCGGCTTCATCGACAAGCCGGCGCGGACCCACCTGGAGTGGATGTGGGGCCTGGCGGCCTGGTCGCCGCGCTTCACCCGTTTTCTGCACGACTACCTGGCGGGGCAGCCCGGCGGCGGGCCCGAGTGCGTGCTCAGCGATGTGTTCGCCGCGGCCCTCGCGGCCGGGCTGCGTATCGAGGCTCTGGCCCTGGCCGGCTCGCACTATCACGATATTGGCACCCCCGAGGATTTCCAGTCGGTCGTGCTCTCGCTGGCCCTCCAGCAGGCCCCCACGCCGGCTGAGAATCTCGGTGCAGCCACTACTACTCCCGGGTAACCCAAAAGTATTAGTGGCGTTCTCCGCGCTCTGAAGCCATGCGTACCGGTAGGGTGATCCCCGTAGGTGCTATTGAGGGCGCGGGGCGGGCCTGCTATAGTGACGACAGTGACTGACCACCGCCCCGGATGTCGGGGCGTCGTCGCAGGCTCGTCGCACACGAGTGAAGGAGGATTTGATGTTTGAGACGTTCAAACGCATCCTGGCCGGGGGCGCGTCCCTCGCTCTGGTTGCTGGCGCGCTGGCAATGCCGGTGAACAGCGCCTTTGCCCAGACGCGTGACAAGACCTCCGTCCCTGGCACCTGGGCAAGCGCCATCCTGATCCAGAATGTCGGCACCGCCACCCTGCCGGCCGACCAGTACTCGATCGACTTCTACAAGGCCGACGGCACGCTGGCCAAGAGCTTCGCGCCCCCCGCTGCCGCCAGCATCGCACCAGGCGCCTCGCAGGAGTTCTTCATCCCGACCGCGATCTCTGACCTGGCCTCCGGCCAGTACTCGGGCGTGGTCAGCAGCTCGCAGCCGGTGAAGGCGGTGGTCAACTCCTCGACCAGCAACGCGAGCGCCGCCCCCTGGTCGGCCTTCGCCTACGAGGGCGTGGACGCCGGCAGCACCGCGGCCAAGCTGTACTTCCCCGGCTTCTACAAGGACTACTTCGGCTTCCGCAGCGAGCTGGTGATCCAGAACACCGGCACCAGCGCCGCCACAGTGCAGGCGACCTTCTATCGCAGCAGCGACGGCCAGTCGTACGGCCCGATCACCCTCGGCTCGATCGCCCCGAACGCCTCGCAGACCTACGCCTATAACGATAGCGCCTTCGCTGCTCTGCCTGGTAACACCTCGGCCAGCCTCTTCGGCGTCGTGATCGAGGCGACCAACGGCGTGCCGCTGGCCGGCGTGTCGAACATCTGGACGGCGAGCGACGCCGACGGCGGCGCGGGCAGCTTCAACGCCTTCACCACCGGCGCGGCGAAGGTCTACGCGGCCGCGCTCTACAATCAGTATTACGGCTTCGTCGCCTCGATCACGGTGCAGAACCTGGCCACCAGCGCGGCCGTCGGCGAGATCAAGTTCAGCGACGGCAAGACGGTCGCCTTCAACATCCCGGCCAACCAGGCCCGCGAGTACTACCTGCCTGGCATCACGGGCCTGAGCAGCGGCAACACGAACGGCCTGCTCTCGGCCGAGATCAGCGCGACCGGCGGCAACATCGTGGCCCTGGTGAACATCCAGCGCAAGCAGGTCGGCAATATCGCAGTCTCTGACCCGAGGAACCCGGCCTTCGGCAGCTACGGCGCCACCAGCACCACGGCCTCCTCGGTGCGCGTGCCCGCCATCTTCTCGGACTACTACGGCTTCTTCACCGCCGTGACCGTCCAGAACGCTGGCACCAGCGCCGCTACGGTTACCCTGACCTACGGCAACAACACCACGTGGACCTCGCCCTCGCTCGACCCCGGCAAGACCTACAACTTCACCCACCTGCCGGGCAACTCGGGCAACACCCTTGGCACCGGGAAGCAGACCGGCGGCACGGTCAGCTCGGCCCAGCCTCTGGTGGTGGTCATCCAGCACAACACCGACTCGACTCTGAACTCGTACAATGCGAGTAGGGTTCCGAACGACTTCCTGTTCGCGCTGTCGGGCTTCCCCCAGTAGGAACAGTCAGCGGGCGCGCCGCGTCAGCAGCTGGCGCGC
>JAAXUL010001608.1 GCA_013336035.1 Chloroflexales bacterium | reverse complement strand
CATGGCACTACAGAGGCTTCGACCTTGATGCCAGCCGTCAGCACAAGTGTACCATTTTCATGCGGTGTTGTGCGCGAATCGCATGGACGGCTGGTTTGAGATCGGCCACGTCGCCGGCAACACGGCCTCGCAGCGCGGCATCATCGCGGCGGGCTTCCACCTGAGCAACCAGATCGTGATGACCGACGACGATCAGGTCAAGCTGATCCCCGTCGGCCATCCAGATCGGGCGCGGCAGAGCGCCATGGGTCAGGCCATCGGCGGTTGAGGCTAATGCTGCCCTTGCGGCTGCTCACCGCGCAGCACAAGTGGTGCGCGGGGCCCTGACTGAGATGAGCCCCGCCGCCGGCATACGCCCCCGCCTTAGCGCGCCGGACACTCAGCGCAGCTCAAAGCCGAGCCCGCGCAGCGCCTCGCGGAGCGTCTCGCGCCCGGAGAGCGCCTGCGGCCCGGCGACCCGCTTCGCTGAGTGCTGGGCCCAGTCGCCCTGCACGCGCTGCTGCTGGGCCGCGTAGAAGGCGGCCATCGTAGCGTTGTAGTCCGCCACCGCCGCGCCCTCGGCGGCGACGCTGTAGACCTCGTGGTGCAGCACGGTCGCCTGCGGCAGGCGCGGCTTGACGGCCGCGGGCTTCGCGGGGTCGGGCCAGCCGACGCAGAGCCCAAAGACGGGCAGGGCCCGCGGCGGCAGCCGCAGCTCCGCCGCCACCTCCAGAGGGTGGTTGCGCAGCGCGCCGATGTAGACCGTCCCCAGGCCCAGGGCCTCGGCCGCCACCACCGCGTTCTGGGCGGCCAGCGCCGCGTCGATCACCGCGACGAGCAGCAGCTCGGTGTAGTCCAGCCCGGCGTGGGGGAGCTCGCGCTGCGCGGCCACGCGCGCCAGGCGCGAGAGGTCGGCCAGCCAGACCAGGAAGAGCGGGGCGACGCGGATGTGGGCCTGATTGCCGGCCAGCTCGGCGAGCCGCGCTTTGCGCTCCTGGTCCGCGACGGCGACGACGCTCCAGGCCTGGAGGTTCGACGAGGTGGCGGCCGACTGCGCCGCGGCCACGATGGCCTCCAGCGTGCCGTCGGGGAGCGGCGCGGGCGTGTAGGCGCGCACAGAGCGGTGGTTGAGCAGCAGCTCCAGGGTCTCGCTCCAGGCGAGCTGTGGCGGCGGGGCGCCCTCGCCGTAGCGCCGGCGCAGGGTATCAGCGGTGGTCGACGGTGCCAAGGTTGGTCATCCTCTGTCAATAAGATGCGGTGTCGATGCCACCATGATACCCTCAGACGGCCACACCTGGCGCAGGATTAAACACCAAATACAAGACTAAGTTAATAGCAGAGGGGGAACGCCGGCCCGTGTACGCCCCTCTCCTAGAGCAGGTCGAGCTCGCGGGCACGGGCGAGGGCCTGGGTGCGACTGCCGACCTGCAGCTTGCCGAAGATGTTATTGATATGCTTCTTGACGGTGCCGATGGCGACGATCAGGGTGTCGGCGATCGCCTGGTTAGAGTGGCCGGCCGCGACCAGGCGCAGCACCTCCAGCTCGCGCTCGCTCAGCGGCTCAACCAGGTCAGCAGCTGACCCACCGCTCGGAGCGCCTGCCCCC
>JAAXUL010000178.1 GCA_013336035.1 Chloroflexales bacterium | reverse complement strand
AGATCCGCAGGGGGGCGCGGGCGGTCCGGAGACAGCGCCAGCCGCGGCCGCCTGTAGAGCCAGGTGGCGAGCCGGCGCCCCGCCGAGGCCGGCGCCGGGGGCGGGGCTGTCTGGGTCACGGGCATGTCGGCCACTGCCGGACTCCTCTTTGGCATCACCCCGCCAGGGGGTGAATATGCTCGCGCCGCCAGATCAGACGCACGGGCCGGCCGCGGGCGGCCAGGGCATCGCCCGGGGTCGCGTCGAGGTTCTGGGCGGCCACGGTGAGCTGCGAGCCCCCGTCGACATCGACGATGTAGCGGGTGTGCATCCCCAGGTAGACCACCTCGGCTACGCGGCCGGTGAGGCTGACGGCCCCGTGCTCCACGGGCGCGTCGGGCGAGGCCATGCGGATCTTCTCGGGGCGCACCGCGAAGGTGATCCGCTCGCCGCTCAGGCGCTCGGCCAGATCGCCGCCGATGATGTTCGAGACCCCCACGAAGCCCGCGACGAAGGTGGTGCGCGGGCACTCGTAGATCTCGGTCGGCGCGCCGATCTGTTCGATCTTGCCCTGGCTGAAGACGGCCACGCGGTCGCTCATGGTCAGCGCCTCCTCCTGGTCGTGCGTGACATAGATGAAGGTGATGCCGACACGTTTCTGGATGGCCTTCAGCTCGCCCTGCATCTCCTGGCGCAGCTTCAGATCCAGGGCCCCCAGGGGCTCGTCGAGCAGTAGCACCCGCGGGTGGTTGATCAGGGCGCGGGCGAGGGCCACCCGCTGGCGCTGCCCGCCGGAGAGATGGGCCGGCTTGCGGCCCCCATAGCCCGGCAGGCGCACCAGATCCAGCATCTCCTCTACCTGGCGCTCGCGCTCGGCGCGGCCCACCCTCTTCAGCATCGGCCCGTAGGCGATGTTCTGGGCTACCGTCATATGCGGGAAGAGCGCGTAGTCCTGGAAGACGGTGTTGACGTCGCGCTCGAACGGCGGCACGCCGGCCGCCTCACGCCCGTGGATCGTAATGCTGCCCGAGGTCGGCTGCTCGAAGCCGGCGATCATGCGCAGGCAGGTGGTCTTCCCTGAGCCAGAGGGCCCGAGCATAGAGAAGAACTCACCGTCGTAGACCTCGAAGCTCACCCCGTCCACCGCCCGCACCGTCCCGAAGTGGCGCGTGACGCCGGCGAAGCGGACGGCGGGGGTTGTCGTTGTCGTCACACCTTCACCATCACGTGCTTCGTGATCTGGTAGTCGCCGACGGCCTCGACCGACATATCCTTGCCGAAGCCCGACTGCTTGAAGCCGCCGTGGGGGCCCTCGGAGGCCAGGGGCAGGTGGTCGTTGACCCAGACCGTGCCGAACTCCAGCGCGGCGGCGAGCCTCAGGGCCCGGCCGACATCGCTCGTCCAGACGGAGGCGGCCAGGCCGTAGCGCACATCATTGCCGAGCCTGATCGCCTCGGCCTCGTCGCGGAACGTGCTCACGGTGAGCACGGGGCCGAAGACCTCGCTCTGCACGATCTCGGCGCCCTGATCCGCGCCGGCGATCACCGTGGGCTCGTAGTAGTAGCCGCCCCACTCCTTCGGCGCGCCGCCGCCGGTGAGCACCTTCGCGCCCGCGGCCCTGGCCCGCTCGATGAAGCCCGTCACCCGCTCGCGCTGCGCCCTCGAGATCAGCGGGCCCATCTCGGTGTCGTCGGCGAAGGGGTCGCCGAGCTTCACCTTGCGCATCGCCTCGACGATCGCCTCCTGCGCGGCGCCGAGCCTGTCGCTCGCCACGTAGACGCGCGTGGCGGCGGTGCAGTCCTGGCCGCTGTTCATCGTGGCGGCCAGGGCGGCTCTGGAGGCCACGTGCTCTATCTCGGCGTCATCGAAGATGATCAGGGGCGCCTTGCCGCCCAGCTCCAGGTGAACCCGCTTGAGCGTGTCGGCGGCCGTCTTCATCACCTGCTTGCCGGTGCCGGTAGAGCCCGTGAGGCTGACCATGCGCACGTCGGGGTGCTCGACGATGGCCTGGCCCACCTCGTTGCCGCCGGTGACGACGTTGATCACGCCCGGGGGGATGCCCGCCGCGGCGCTCAGCTCGGCGAGCATGAGCGTGGTGAGGGGCGTGGCGGGGGCGGGCTTGAGCACTACGGTGCAGCCGGCGGCCAGCGCGGGCCCGAGCTTCCAGATCGCCATCATCAGGGGATAGTTCCAGGGGGCGATCTGGCCGACCACGCCTACCGGATCGCGGCGGAACATGCTGGTGTAGCCAGCGGCGAACTCGCCGGAGCGCATGCCGTGGGTGTCGCGGGCGGCGGCGGCGAAGAAGCGCAGGTTGTCGATGGCGAAGGGGATATCTCCGCCGAGGCTGAGGAACTTGTACGGCTTGCCGGTGTTCTCCGACTCGACGCGGGCCAGCTCCTCGGCCCGGGCCTCCATCAGGTCGGCCAGTCTCCACAGCGCCTTCGAGCGCTCGCCGGGGGCGAGGCGCGACCAGCGACCGTCGGCGAACGCCGCGCGGGCGGCGGCCACGGCGCGGCCCACGTCGGCGCGCGAGGCCTCCGTCACCTCGGCGATCGTCTGGGCCGTGGCGGGGTTCTCGATCGCCATCGCGCCGCCCCCGTCGGAGGCGGCCCAGGCGCCGTCGATCCAGAGTTTATGCATCGTGAGCTCCGCTCCTTGTGCTTCCCTGGCGCGGGCTTCGCCCGCTCTAGCGTCCCCCGATCACCGCGATATAGTTCGTCACCCACTCGTGGTACGGCACGCACTCTTTGGTGCCGTCGCCACAGTCGCTGGTGGGCGTCTTCCAGAAGGCGATCTTGTCGAAGTTGTCGAGGCCGTTGGTCTTGCAGCCCTCGGGGCCGAGGAGCTCGTTGCCCTCGCAGGCGGCGAGCACCGAGGGCACCGAGCCGAACCAGGCGGCTAGGTCGCCCTGGAGCTTGGGGTTGAGCGACCACTCGAGCCACTTGTAGGCGCAGTTGGGATTGGGGGCGTTGGCGTGCATCATCGTGGTGTCGGCCCAGCCCGTGGCGCCCTCGACGGGGATGGTGCTCGCGATGGGCGCGCTGTCGGTCTTGAGCAGGTTCACCTGGAAGGGCCAGGAGCTAGAGGCCACCACGCCCTCGTTCTTGAAGTCCTCGATCTGCACAAAGGCGTCGTGCCAGTAGCGGCCGACGATCACCCGCTGGCCGCGCAGCAGATCCAGGGCGGCGTTAAACTGGTCGCGCGTGAGGTGGTAGGGGTCCTTGATGCCAAGCGCGGGGTTGTGGTACTTCAGGAAGAGAGCGGCGTCGGCGATGTAGATCGGGCCATCGAAGGCCTGCACGCGACCTTTGTTGCTCTGGCCGTCGGGCAGGGTCATCTCCTTAAACACCACCTCCCAGCTCTGCGGGGCCTCGGGGAACGTCTGCGTATTGTACATCAGGACGTTGGAGCCCCACTGGTAGGGCACGCCGTAGTGCTTGCCGTCCACCGTGTGCCACTCCGCGCTCTGGAGCCGCGGGTCCACGCTGTTCCAGCTGGGGATGAGGGCGGTGTTGATCTCCTGGACGGTCTTGCCGGAGACGAGGCGCAGGCTGGCGTCGCCGGAGGCGGTGACGAGGTCGAAGCCGCCCTCGTTCATCAGGGCGACCATCTCGTCGGAGGTGGCGGCGGTCTTCACGCTCACCTTGCAGCTGGTGTCCTGCTCAAACTTGGTGACCCAGTCGTAGTTCGGGTCAGTCTCGCCGCGCTCGATGTAGCCGGCCCAGGCCACGATCGAGAGCTGGCCCTCGCCCTCGCCGACCTGCTGGAGCGGGCCGCCCTCGGCCGCGGCGGGGGCCGCGGGTGGCTGCGCGCCGCAGGAGGCAAGCAGCAGCGCCGCGATCGCGGGGGCCGCCCACCGGAGCTTCCTGTTGATCATCGCCGATCTCCCTTTCAGCTAAGCGTCTGCCTATCGCCGTCAGCCGGGGGCTGAGAGCTTCGCGGGTCAGACCGCTACGGCACGCTCGAGGGCGCTGTCGAAGATGGCGAGGGCTTTGTCGAGCAGGGGCGCCTCGATGTTGAGCGGCACAAGGATGCGGATCACGTTGCCGTAGAGTCCGGCCTTGAGCAGGATCAGCCCGCCCTCGCGGGCTGCGGCGATCATATGGTCGGCGATCTCGGGGGCGGGCTCCTTGCTCTCTCGGTCGCGCACCAGCTCGATGGCGAGCATAGCGCCGAGGCCGCGCACGTCGCCGACCTGGTGGTGGCGCGCCTGGAGGCCGCGCAGGTGGCCCAGGAGGCGGGCGCCGAGGGCCGCGGCCTGCTCGAGCAGGCGCTCCTCCTTGAAGATGTCCAGCACGGCGAGGGCGGCGGCGCAGGCCAGCGGGTTGCCGGCGTAGGTGCCGCCGAGGCCGCCGGGGTCGGGGCCGTCCATCACCTCGGCGCGGCCGACCACAGCGGCCAGGGGCAGGCCGCCGGCCATGCTCTTGGCGACGGTGATCAGGTCGGGGGTCACGCCGCTGTGCTCGATGGCGAACAGCCGCGCGGTGCGGCCAAAGCCCGTCTGGATCTCGTCGGCGATCAGCACGATGCCATGGCGGGCGGTGATCTCGCGCAGGGCCTGGAGGAAGCCGGGGGGCGCGGGCACGAAGCCGCCCTCGCCAAGCACCGGCTCGATGATCACGGCGGCGACCCGGTCGGGGGCGCACTGCTGCTCGAACAGCTCGTTGAGCCCCTCCACCGCCCGCTCGCCGTCCCAGCCGCGGTACTCGTAGGGGAAGGGCGCGTGGTAGACCTCGGGGGCGAAGGGGCCGAAGTTCTGGCGGTAGGGCTTCGCCTTGCCCGTCAGGGTCAGGCCCATCAGGGTGCGGCCGTGGAAGCTGTTCGCGAAGGCCACGACCCCGGGGCGGCCGGTGTAGGCGCGGGCGATCTTCACCGCGTTCTCGGTGGCCTCGGCGCCCGTGGTGACGAACATGGCCTTCTTGGGGAAGTCGCCGGGGGCGAGGGCGGCGAGGCGCTCGGCGAGCCTGATGTAGGGCTCGTACATGCCCACCTGGAAGCAGGTGTGGGTCACGCGCTCGAGCTGGGCCTTGACGGCCTGGACCACGCGGGGGTGGTTGTGGCCCACGTTGAGCACGCCGATGCCGCCGACAAAGTCGATGTACTCCTTGCCGTCCACGTCCCACATGCGGGCGCCCTCGGCCCTGCCGACGACGATCGGGTGGGCGTTGCCCACGCCGCGGGCCACGTGCTCCGCGCGCGCGGCGAGCAGCCCCGCCGTGCGCGCCTCGGTGTCGCCCATTGCTCTGCTCCCGCTGAGCCCTCCCTCGCGCCGGTGGCGCTGAGCTGGATGGGGGGGTGGGCCGCTCGTTAATGCCTAGTGAAGGGGTGATAAAATTGTAGCTGAGGCCAGGGGGCGATTCTATATCCCGCCGGGATAAAATAATGCCCTTTATCTACTCCTCAAGGGCGATAATCCGGGCGGCGAGCTGCACGCGGAAGCGCGTCTCGGGGTCGTCGAGGTCGAGGCCGGTGAGGGCGGCGATGCGGCCGAGGCGGTAGGCGAGGGTCTTGGGGTGGATAAAGAGAGCCTCGGCGGCGCGGGCGAGGCGGAAGCCGTGGCGGGCGAAGGCTATCAGCGAGGCGACGAGGTCGTCGCCGTGGCGGGCGCCCCGCAGCGGGCCGAGCAGCTCGTCGATGAACTCGGCGCGGGCGGCGGCGTCGCCGGCGAGGATGCGCGGTAACAGCAGCCCCTCGGCGCGCTGGAACTCGCCGGGGCGCAGCAGATGGACGACAGCCTGGAGCTCGCGGTAGCCCCGGCGGAGGCCCTCGACGCCCGCGCAGGCGCGGCTGAGAGCGAGGGAGAGGTCGGGGGCGGCAAGGGCGGCCCAGAGGGGGGCGGGGTCGGCCCCGGCGGGGAGGAGGAAGGGGATCTGGTTCGCGCTCAGGGCGAGGAGCGAGGGGCCGCCGGCCGCCTGGAGGCGCAGGCGCAGGGCGGCGGCCAGGCGCTCGCGGCGCTGGAAGCCCTCGCCGGCCAGAGGCAGCCCGGTGTGCAGCACGAGCAGGCCCACGCAGTAGCTGCCCGCCGGGTCGAAGCCGAGAAGCAGCGCCCGCTCGGCGGCCTGGGGGGTGAGGGCGAAGTCCCCCGCGAGCAGCGAGTCGAGGAAGGCGTAGCCCACGCGGGCCTCGCGCACCTCGAGCTCGCGCTGGTGGAGCATATGCAGGGCGGCGATCATGGCGGCCTGCTCGGCGGCCCGCAGGTCGGTGTCGCTGAGGGGGCGCGCGCCCTCGATGATCCAGGCCCGGCCCACTAGCTCGCGCTTGAGCATGATCGGGCAGACGACACGGCCGGTTGCGCCCAGGGCGGGGAGGGCCGGGATGCGCAGGGAGCCCGCGGCCGCGGCTATGGTGCGGGCGAGGCCGAGCTGCTCGAGGGCGGCCTCGTAGGCGGGCGGGGTGCAGCCGAGCTCCACGGTGGCGCGGCGCAGGTCGTCCTCGAGGGCCGGGTCGCGGTGGGCGGCGAGCAGCTTGCCGTCGGCGTCCTCGATCGTCACCGCGCGGTCGAGCAGGGTGCCGAGAGCGGTGGCGATGTCCTGGAGACTCTCGGCCTCAACGGCGGCGCGGGTGAGGGCGCGGTGGGTCGCCTCGAGGCGCTCGAGCTGACGGTACTGGTCCACCACCAGGGCCTGGAGCAGCTCCTCGGCGATCTGGGCGAAGGGCACCTCCCAGGGGATCTCGACCAGAGGCAGGCCGGCGCGCTCGGCCTCGTCGCGCATAGGGGCGGGGAAGTGCTCGAAGAACTGGGGCACGGCCAGGCCCACGGCGGCGATCTGCCGCTCGGCCAGGGCGCGGGTGAGGACGCGCTGCTCTTCCTCGGAGCGGGGCCATGCGTAGCCGGTGGTGAGCAGGAGCATGCCGGGTTGCACCCAGGCGGCGGGGTCGGGCAGGTCGACGACGTGCACCCAGCGCACAGCTCGGCCGAGGCCGGCCGACCCGGCCACGACGCTGGCCTTTCGCAGGGCCTCGAACAGCAGTGCCTCGCGCAGCTCCATTGTCGTGCCATTATACGCCACAGGGGCGTGGGCCGCCCGCGAGCTGTGGCGCAACGCCGTATCGCTCAGGTGCCTGCCGCGTTCAGGCGAATAGATGCCAGAGTGCTGGTATACTTCTGCCAACAACGCTGCGCCCATAAGAATTCGATGATCCCACCTACTGGACAGCTTCACGACAGATCCCTGATGGGCATAGTCCAGATGCTGGAGCGCGAGCTCGCCCAGTGCGATGGCGCTTCGCGTGCGGATGTGTGCAGGCGGATCGACCTCCTGAATCAGCTGGCCTGGGAGCTGAGCGACACCGATGCGAAGCGGGCCTTCGCGCTAAGCGAGGCGGCCCTCGCGCTGGCACGGCCGTCCGGGCACGGCGAGCCCCCGTACCTGGCCGGGATCGCGTACAGCCTGCGCACCAAGGGCTATCTCAATATGCGCCTGGGCGACTACCCCTCCGGCCTGAGCCAGCTGCTCGAGGCCCAGGGGCTGTGCGAGGCGGTGCAGGCCGATGATGGCCTGGCCGATGTCTTCGACGGTATCGCCGCTGTCTACTACCAGATTGGCAGCTTTCCCGAGGCGCTGAGCTCTATCTACAGGCAGCTTGCCGCCGCGCAGCGCAGCGGTGACAGGCGGCGGATCGCCAACGCCTACAATAATCTGGCCGTTGTGTACTATGCGATGGGTGATTACGGCCGGGCCGCCGAGACGTTCACGCAGAATCTGGCCCTCGCCGTCGAGATCGACTACGAGCGCATCGAGACCCTGTCGTGCCTGAACCTGGTGCAGATCTATCTCCCGGCCGGCGATTTCGAGCAAGCCCACGCCCACGCGCTGCGCGGCCTGCATGTTGCTCAGCGCGCCGGGTATGCGCTATTTGAGGTCTATGCCTATAACCTTATCGGCAAGGCCTGGCTCAAGCTGGGCGATCCGCCGCAGGCGATCAGCTCTCTGGAGCAGGCCCTGGCCCTGTCCCACAAGATAGAATCGAATGTCACCGAGTCGCTCATTCTATTAAATCTGGGCGAGGCCTACCGCGTCATCGAGCAGCCTGAGCAGGCGCTGATCTACCTCCATCAGAGCGTGGCCGCGGCCCAGGCGATGGATGCCAAGGGCGAGCTGTTCAGGGCTCATCTGCTGCTCTCCGAGCTCTACGAGCAGCAGGGGGATACCGCGCAGGCCCTGGCCCACTTCAAGCAGTACCACGCGCTCAATGAGCAGGTCCTGGGCGAGAAGGCTGACCAGCGGCTGAAGGTGCTGCACGTAGCCTACGATACCGAGACGGCGAAGAAAGAGGCGGAGATCTTGCAGCTGCGGACCGTCGAGCTGCAGCACGAGATCGCCGAGCATACCAGGGCCAAGCGCCAGCTGGAACGTCAGATCGCGTTTATCCGGGCGCTGTCCGCGTGCTCACAGGCGCTGCTGGCGGCCACATTCGACGCGACCGACATCCGCCACCTGCTGGATGCGGCCCTGCGGCCGCTGATCGCGCCCGCCCAGGCCAGCTCGCTGTATCTGTATCGGAATGTTGACGACCCGACCCTGGGCTCCTGCTTTTGTCTTGTCGTTAATGTCTCTCCCTCGGGCATCCCATCGTCGTCGATGAGCCCCAAAGCCGTTTCGCGCTACCGCGAGCTGCTCGCTCAAACTCAAGCCGGCCTGCCTGCCGTCTCGGACGATCCTGAGGCCATCTGCTTTCCCTGGTCCACTGCCCCGGCCGCGGTCGCGCGCCCGCTGGCCGCCGGAGCCCCGGTGGGCGGGCTGGTCCGGGAGCTGTATGCGGCCACCCCTGTCTGGCAGAAGTTCTTGCTTCACGATCTCCACGTGGTCTCGATGCAGTTCTTCCCCATCCATATCGGCGGAAAGTTCTGGGGCTTTGTCGGCTTTGACGACCGGGTCAACGAGCGCATATGGGCCGAGGATGAGATCTTGCTGCTCGGCACGGCCGCCGAGCTGCTCGCCAACACGTTTCGGCGCTGGCAGGCCGAGGAGAATCTGCGCACGGCGAATGACCAGCTGGAGCAGCAGGTGCGCCAGCGCACCCGCGAGCTGAGCGATACCGTGGTGCTGCTCCAGAGCGAGATCGCGGAGCGGGAGCGCGCCGAGGCCGCGATCCGCGATCTGGTCGCCACGCTGGAGCACCGGGTGGCCGCCCGCACCGAGGAGCTGGCCACCTTCTTTGACCTGACCCTGCTGGCCGGTCAGGCCGAGCACCTGTCTGATGTGCTGGTCCAAGTCCTGCCGCGCATTATCGATGTGACGCGCAGCCAGGCGATCGGCATCCATCTGCTTGACGACGACCGCGCCGGCCTGCATCTCGCCGCGCAGATCAATCTTCCGGCCGATCGCCACGCGCCTGTGCCGAGGCGGGCCGTGCCGCCCGGCTTCCGGCGCTGGATGGCCCAGCCCAGCGACCCGCTGCTGACGATTGACCTCCCTTCGCTGACGACCATCCCCGTGGCCCTCTGTGTCCCTGGCTTTCAGACCTATCTGGGGGCGCAGATCAGGATCGGCACCCGCGTCGAAGGCACGCTGAGCTGCTACCGGGATTCCAATCGCGGGTTCGGCCTCGACGAGGTGGCCCTGGTGACGGCCCTGGCCGAGCAGATCGGCATGATGCTGGCGACCCAGCGCCTGCGCCAGAGCGCGCAGACCATAGCCGTCGTAGAGGAGCGGCAGCGCCTGGCCCGCGACCTGCACGACTCGGTCACCCAGTCGCTCTATAGTCTGTCGCTCTTCTCGCGTGCCGGGCGCGAGGCCGCCGATGACGGCGACGCCGCGCGCTTGCAGCTGAGCCTGACCGAGCTGGAGCGTAATACGCTCCACGCGCTGCGCGAGATGCGCCTGCTGCTGTACGAGCTTCGTCCCGCCGACCTCCAGCAGGAGGGCCTCGTGCGGGCCATTCAGCTGCGGCTGAACACGGTGGAGCGCCGGACCGGCCTGGAGCTGTCGGTCCGGCTCGATGAGCTGCCGGGCCTGTCGCCCCGGAGTGAGGTCGAGCTGTACCACATCATCGTGGAGGCGCTGAACAATGTGGTCAAGCACGCGACCGCCACATGTGTGACCCTGCAGCTGAACCGGCACGGCGGGCAGGTGCGGCTGTGGATTAGCGACAACGGCCAGGGCTTCGACCCGCAGCAGTCAGGTGGCGGGATGGGGCTCAGAAACATTCAGGAGCGTGTCGCGCAGCTGAACGGGCAGCTGACGCTCGCCAGCGCGCCGGGCAGCGGCACCCAGATCGAAGCGATAATACCCTACAAGGTGGAGCGTAGCCGATGAGCGATCTGATCCACGTCCTGATCGTCGATGACCACTTTGTGGTGCGGCAGGGGCTCGCCACGCTGCTGGTGAGCCGCAACAGAATGGCAGTCGTGGGCGCAGCCGCCACCGGCCGCGAGGCCGTCGAGCTGGCCCGCACCCTCCGGCCGGACGTGATCGTGATGGATATGGTCATGCCGGAGATGGAGGGGCCTGAGGCGATCGCGCTGATCAAGCAGGAGAACCCGGACGCCCGCATTCTGGTCCTGGCTAGCTTCGGCGAGAGCGCGAAGGTGGCTGAAGCCGTGCAGGCCGGCGCGCTGGGCTACCTGCTCAAGGACTCCTCGCCTGACGACTTGCTGCACGCCATCCGCAGCGTCTATCGGCGCAACCTGTTTCTGCCCCAGCAGCTGGCCTTTGATCTGACCCATCCTCGGCTTGCGGCGCCCGCCTCCGACCGCATCACCGAGCGCGAGCTCGATGTGCTCCGCCTGCTCGCCTTGGGCCAGTCGAACCAGGAAATCGCCAATGAGCTGGGCATCAGCGCGACCACCGTGCGCTCGCACGTGAGCAGCATCCTGGTGAAGCTGGGCGTCACGAACCGGACGCAGGCGGCCGTCGTCGCCCGCGAGCGCGGGCTGCTGTAAGAAGGTCGGCCAGCTGATCAACTTGACGGTCGCGGTGCTGATATGCAGCTGCGCGTCCATCGCGCTGTTCGGCCGGCCCCGAGCCAGGAGGCGCAGCAGCTCCCACTCTCGCTCGGTGAAGTCGATCCGTCGCTGGACCGGGCGCCGCATGCGCTCGGCCAGGGCCTGGGGCCGCCTCACGGAAGCTGCGCCAGCTTCATCAGAACCGCGGCCAGATCCTGCGCTGAGCTATCGCGCACAATGACGGCATCGGCGCCAGCGGCCAGCAGGTTGGCCGCTTGCCGGCTCGACTGGGCCAC
>JAAXUL010000177.1 GCA_013336035.1 Chloroflexales bacterium | reverse complement strand
TAACCCAGCCCGACCAGCCACTGCCAAGGGCGATCTGGCTCGAGTAGTAGGCGACGTCGGCCGTGCCCTGGACAAAGACGGCCTGGCGGCCGTCGGCCTGGATGCCCACGGCGGGGTTGTTGGTCAGATAGCCGCCGTGCGAGCGCCACTCGATCCAGGGGCCGTTGGCGCTGCGCTGCTGGATCTGGTAGAGCGAGCCGTTGCCGCCGCGGACGAACGCGGCCAGGCGGCCATCGCTGTAGCGGGCCACGGCGGGGTTGCTGGTCAGCTGGCCACCCAGGCCCAGCCAGTCGCCGTAGTTGCCGCCGGGAGTGCTCTGCGCCTTGAGGTAGAGGCCGGAGTCACTGCCGCGAGCAAAGATAGTCATGCGCCCGTCGGCCTGGTAGCCGAGGGCCAGATAGCTGGTGACAATGCCGCCGAGACTCTGCCAGTCGCCCGGGAAGCCGGCGTTGGTCTCGCGCATCAGGTAGATGCTGCTATCGTTGCCGCGGACGATCACCTCCATCCGACCGTCGGCGTGGAGGCCAACCACCGGGGCGCTGGTGGTGTAGCCGCCAAGGCTCTGCCAATCGCCAAAGGGGCCGTTGAGGTCACGCTGCATCCGGTAGAGCAGCTGGCCGTCGAGGCCGCGGGCAAACACAGTGACGCGGCCGCGGGCGTTGATCGCCACGGGCTCATCCTGGAACTGGCCGCCCAGGCTAACCCAGTCGGACCAGCTGCTGTTGGGCGCGGTCTGCGACTTCATGTAGAGGGTGTTGCCGGTTCCCAGTACGAAGACGCTGAGGCGACCATCGGCGTTACGGACGGCAGAAGGGTTGCTGGTGATCGTGCCACCCAGGCTGCTCCAGCTATCCCAGGCACCGTTAGGGGATGTCTGCCAGATGTGGTAGAGGGCGTTATCGCTGCCGCGGGCAAAGGCCTCGAGGCGACCGTCGGCATTGTTGGCCACGGCAAACTTGATATTCACACCGAGGGGACCGGTCATCTTGTCCTCCTAAATGCATACACTGACACTAGTGCTGACAGTTGGGAGGATAGCATGTCGAGCCGGGCGCGGAAATTGGCAGAATGAGCCATCGGCCTGGGGGATCTTCCAGATCTAAAGATGGCTCGGACGAGCCATTGACAGAGCGCAGGGCTACCCTCTGCCGCCCACGCCGGGTGCGGGCTGGGTATAGCGAGCGATCATAGCGGCGAGCTGCTTGAGTGAGGCGGGCTTGCTGACATACTCGCTCGCCCCGGCGGCCAGGCAGCGCTCGTGGTCGCCTACCATAGCCAGGGCTGTCAGGGCGATGATCGGGGTGTGGAAGGTGTCGGGGTGGGCACGTATGCGCTTGATCGCCTCGAGGCCATTCATACCGGGCATCTGAATGTCCATCAGGATGATCGCGGGCCTGATCGCCGCAGCCATGGCAAGGGCCTCGTCGCCGGAGCTGGCCACCGCCACCCGGTAGTGCAAGGCCTCGAGATACTCCCGCATCAGCTCGATATTCTCGGGGCTATCATCGGCGAGCAGAACGAGGATCGCCGACGGGCTGCTCAGCTCCTTGAGCGTAAGCGAGTCGGCGAAATCTGGCGTCTCCGCGGCCGGCCTGAGCCCGGGGTGCGCGCTGAGATGCCAGGGCAAGATCACGCTGAAGCGGCTACCCTGGCCAGGCGTGCTCTCGAGATCGACGCGGCCCCCGTGCATCTGTGTGAGCCGGTGAACCAGGCTGAGGCCGAGGCCAGTTCCGGCGTACTGCCGCGAGAGCGAGCTGTCGATCTGCACGAAGGGCTGGAAGAGACGGCTCTGGTCCTCGAGAGCAATGCCGATGCCGGTATCCCAGACGACAAAGCTGATCTCCTCGGCCTGGCGATCGCTGTGGACCTCGAAGCCGATGCTGCCGCCGACAGGGGTGAATTTCACCGCGTTGGAGAGCAGGTTGACAAGAATCTGCTTGAGACGGCGCTGATCGGCGTGGATGCGGGTTACCCCGCTATCGATCTGGAGCCTGATCGAGATATGCTTCTTCTGGGCAGTCTCAGTCACCAGGCGCATGCTGGCGCTACAGAGCATCTGCACATCGCAGGGCTCCAGCTCGAGCTCGATGCGACCGGCCTCGATCTTGGCGACGTCGAGGATATCATTGATCAGGGCCAGGAGATCGCGCCCGCTCTCCTCGACACTGCGGATAGAGCGGAGCTGACGCTCGTTCAGCTCGCCGAAGATCTGCTCCTGGAGCACCTCGGTGCGGCCAAGGATGGCGTTAAGCGGTGTGCGCAGCTCGTGGCTCATATTAGCGAGGAATTCGTCCTTCAAGTGCGAGGCCCGCACCAGCTCGCTATTGGCCTGGCGCAGAGCCTCCTCGACGAGCTTGCGCTGGCTGATATCGCTGACGATACTCAGGAAACCCTCGGGCTGACCGTCGTCGTCGCGCAGCGTGGTCAGCGACACCGACACCGGCAGGGTCGTGCCATCGGCGCGCCGGTAGGTCCACTCGGCCTCGTAGGGCTGCTCGCAGGCCACGACGGGGTGCAGGATACCATGGACGAAATCGATAGCGACGCCGAGCATACGGGCCAGATCATCAGCGCGGCCGCGCAGCTCATCAGGGTCGTGGAAGCTCAGGATCGTCGCGCGGCCGATCACCGCGTCAGCGCTATAGCCGAGCATGCGCTCGGCAGCATGGTTGAAGCTGCGGATAGTGCCGTCGAGCCCGGTAGCGATGATGGCGTAGCTCGCGCTGTCGAGGATAGCCCGCTGGAGGCGCAGGACGCTCTGGAGCTTGGCCTGAATGAAGGCGCGGGCCGAGATCTCCTGGAGCAGCTCCTGGACGGTATCGGCGAGCTGAGCGGTGCGCTCGCTGACGCGCGCCTCGAGCGAGCGGTTCAGGCCCTCGATGGCCGCCTGGGCCGCTTTGACGGCCTGGATATCGCGCATGAGCGAGAGCATATAGCGTCGCTCGCCCCGCTCGATAAATGTGGCGCGAGACTCGACGGTGCGGAGCGTACCGTCGCCGCACACGACGACAGCCTCGACACCCTCGACGGGCCGAGCGGCCTCGAAGATCGCCCGATAGGCCTGGCGGGCCGCCTCGCGCTGCTCCTGGGGGAAGATGATCGCGAAGTCACGGCCGATCACCTCTTGGGGGGAGTAGGCGTATAGTCGAAAGTAGGCCGGGTTGGCCAGGAGGACGACCCCGGCGGCATCCGAGAGGGCCATCGCGTCGGGCGAGGTCTCCCAGACCTCCCGGAAGAGCGGGTCTTCGGCAGGCCAGGGATCGCTGTGGGAGGCGTCAATCATAAGGTAGAGGCAGGATAAAAGGTTGAGGTCTCAAGCAATTGTACAGACCGAGCAATCCTAAGTCAATCCAGAAACGGACAGCTTTGCGCCTCAGGTGATCGCCGGCGAGGGCCGAGCGGGCTTGGTGAAACTTCCTTCACTAGCCGTTAGCGTTACTTTCTACCGAAGCCACGCCCATCGCTCTAGGATATAATAGAGAAGATCCCAGCTTGACATACTGCACACATCTGTCCAGGACCGGCACGCTCAACGGAGAGTGATCGCGGGAACCAAAGGAGGTGACCGATGGACGGCAGCGTGTACAAAGTGATCGAGATCGTCGGGACCAGCCGCGAGTCATGGGAGCAGGCGGCCCAGACCGCGATGATGTCGGCGGCCCGCAGCCTGCGAGACATCCGGGTCGGCGAGGTTATCAGCATGGACCTGCACATCGAGGACGACAAGTCTGTGCTGTATCGCACCAAGCTGAAAGTCTCATTCAAGTATCACAACGAAGAGTAGACCCCGCGAGCACGGGCAGTTACGCGGCGGGCGAGGCGCAATTAGCCTCGCCCGCCCTATGTTTATGACCTTGTTCGCGTATGGAACTATTTCGTGTATACTATGCCCATCCCGGGACGTGACGCGTCATTGCTGCCAGAAGCGCGCCGGCACCGCGCTCACTGGTCTACTCGCGCATGGAGGCGACGTATGCGAAGGTTGGCGATGGTGATCCTGGTCGCCCTGACCGCCCTGATGCTGGTAGGTTTCACCCAGAGCGCAACAGCTCCACCAGCGGCCCCGCTAGGCGCAGAGGCCCCCCAGGCCAATCCACTTTTCGACTCACTCTACATTTTCATCCTGGCCGGGTTTGTCGGCTTCGAGGTGATCGCGCGCGTGTCGCCGACCCTGCACACGCCCCTGATGTCGGCCACCAACGCGATCTCGGGCATCTCTCTGGTGGGCTCGATCGTGGCGGCGGGCGGCACCTACAGCATGCTTAGCACGATCCTGGGCACTGTCGCCGTAGCCGCGGCGGCGATCAACGTGGTGGGCGGCTTTATGATCACCGACCGCATGCTGCGCATGTTTAAGAGCAAGCCCAAGGGAGGCCACTAAATGGCAGCGCTGCTGATCCAGGCGGCCTACCTTGTCGCCGCCATCCTCTTTATCCTTGGACTCAAGGCCCTCAGCTCGCCGGCCACAGCGCGGCGCGGCATGTTCCTGGCTGAGGCCGGCATGTTCTTCGCCGTGGTGGGCACGCTGCTCGACCACCGCGTGATCACCTATGAGTGGATCCTGATCGGCATGGTGATCGGCTCGACCATCGGCGCCGTGATGGCGATCTTCATGCCGATGACGGCCATGCCCCAGCGTATCGCGCTGTCGCACGCCTTCGGCGCCCTGGCGGCGGTGCTGGTGGGCATCGTCAAGTACACCGAGTACCAAGGCGAGCACGGCATCCTGCCCGGCCCGGGCTTTATGGCCGCGATCGGCTTCGAGGTGTTCTTTGGCGCGCTGACGGTTACGGGCAGCCTTATGGCCTTCGGCAAGCTCCAGGAGCTGATCCAGGGCGCGCCGATCACCTACAAGGGCCAGAACTTCGTCAATATCGGGCTGTTCTTCGCCACCCTGGGGCTGTTCGGCTACCTGATCTTCAACCCGTCGGCCACAAACCTGTTCTTTGTGATGATCGCCCTGGGCCTGGCGATCGGCGTGATGATCGTAATGCCGATCGGCGGCGCCGACATGCCGGTGGTGGTCTCGCTGCTCAACTCGTACGCGGGCCTGGCGGCCTCGGCCACGGGCTTCGCGATCGACAACAAGGTGCTGATCATCGCCGGGGCCCTCGACGGCGCCTCGGGCTTCTTCCTCTCGATCTTGATGAGCCGGGCGATGAACCGCTCGTTCACCAATGTGCTCTTCGGCGCTGTCGGCGCCGCCCCCCCGGCCTCGGCCGCGGCCACCGGCGAGCAGCGTACGGTGGTGCGCTACACCCCCGAGGACGCGACCTTCCTGCTTGAGAACTCGCAGTCGGTGATCATCGTGCCGGGGTACGGCATGGCCGTCGCCCAGGCCCAGCACATCCTGGCCGAGCTCGGCGATCTGCTGACCGAGACAGGCGTCCAGGTGCGCTACGCCATCCACCCGGTGGCCGGGCGCATGCCGGGCCACATGAACGTGCTGCTGGCCGAGGCCGATGTGCCCTACGATGTGCTGCTCGAGATGGACCATATCAACGACGACTTCGCCAACACCGACGCGGTGATCGTGGTCGGCGCCAACGATGTGGTCAACCCGTCGGCCCGCTATAAGAAGGACAGCCCCCTCTACGGGATGCCGATCCTCAACGCCGACAAGGCCCGCAATATCATCATCCTCAAGCGCAGCCTCAAGCCTGGCTTCGCCGGCGAGGACAACGAGCTGTTCTACGACCCCAAGACGATGATGGTCTTCGGCGACGCCAAGCAGACGCTCACCCATATGGTGCAGCAGGTCAAGAAGAAGGTCCCGGCCTAAGAGGAGGGCTGTATGCTGGTTGGAGTCCCTAAAGAGCTCTACCCGGGCGAGCGGCGGGTGGCCCTCGTCCCGGCCGATGTGCAGGCCCTGGTGAAGGCCGGCCTGCAGGTGACGGTCGAGGCGGGCGCCGGCACCGAGTCCGGCTACCCCGACGCTGAGTACCAGGCCAAGGGCGCGACGATCGCCGCGAGCAGGCACGAGCTGTTCACCAAGGCCGACATCCTGACCAGGGTGCGGGCCGGCGGGGCTGACCCCGACGGCGAGGCCGCCGACCTCGATCTGCTGCATAAGGGGCAGTACCTGGTCGCCTTCATCGAGCCGCTGTGGTACCCGGCGTCGGCCGCGCGCCTGGCCGAGCGGGGCGTGTCGGCCCTGGCGATGGAGCTGATCCCACGGATCAGCCGCGCCCAGAGCATGGACGCGCTCTCGTCGCAGGCGACCATCGCCGGCTATAAGGCGGTGCTGCTGGCGGCAGACACCCTGCCGCGCATCTTCCCGATGCTGATGACCGCCGCCGGCACGATCGCGCCGGCCCGCGCCTTCGTGATCGGCGTCGGCGTGGCCGGCCTGCAGGCCCTCTCGACCGCCAAGCGCCTCGGCGCGATCACCGAGGCCTACGATGTGCGCCCCGCCGTCAAGGACCAGGTCGAGAGCGTGGGCGCCAAGTTTGTCGAGCTCCCCCTCGAGACTGCCGCCGCCGAGGATAAGGGCGGCTACGCGAAGGCCCAGGGCGAGGAGTTCTACCGGCGCCAGCAGGAGCTGATGGCCGCCGTGGTGGCGCGCAATGATGTGGTGATCACGACGGCCGCGATCCCGGGCAAGCGCTCGCCGGTGCTGGTCACCGCCGCGATGGTGAAGGGCATGAAGCCCGGCGCGGTGATCATCGACCTGGCGGCCGAGCGCGGCGGCAACTGCGAGCTGACCCGCCCCAACGAGGTCGTGCGGGCGGGCGGGGTGACGATCCTCGGGCCGACTAACCTGGCGGCCACGGCGCCCGGGCACGCCAGCCAGCTCTACAGCCGCAACGTCACCAACCTGCTGCGCCATATGGTCAAGGACGGGGCTATCCAGCTCGACCTCGAGGATGAGATCGTCAAGGACACACTGGTCACCCACGGCGGCGAGGTCACCAACCAGCGCGTGCGCGACCTGCTCGGGACGGTGGCGGCGTAGGCTTTCTGGCCCTCACCCCCCATGCCCCCCTCTCCCGCTGCGCAGGAGAGGGGGGTATGTTTAGCGCAGCGCCACGACCTCGCCCGCCGCCGCGGCCCGCGCAGCGCCCGCCTCGTACAGGGTGACGGCGCCGCGCCCGTACACGCGCCAGGCGCGGCCCGGCCCCTCGAGCGCCTCGTCGATCAGGCCGGTCTGCTCGTCGATGCCGACGAGGGTCGCCCCCGGCAGCAGGGGCGCTAGCCGGCCCGCCCACGTGCGGCCGAAGGTCGCGTGGTGGGGCAGCACGCAGCAGCCCGGCACCAGCCCGAGGCCCGCGCAGAGCTCCTGGCGCTCCGGGTCGTAGTAGTGGTCGCAGAGGACCATCGCCCCGGCGCTGCTGCCCGCGACGACCGCGCCCGCGGCGTAGGCCCGCAGGACGGACGCCCAGCACGCGCTGCCCGCCAGGGTCTCGCCGAGGTGGCGCGGGAAGCCGCCGAGCAGGAAGATCAGCCGGGCGCCGGCGAGCGCGGCGGCGATGGCGGGGTCCTCGGCCGAGGCCCGGTCGACCAGGGGCAGCGCCACGACGTCGGCCGCGCCCAGGCCCTGAAACCAGCGTACGCCATTCTGGCCGGCGCGACGATGGTTATTGTCGGGCGCCGCCGCCGCTGGGACAATGCGCACCGGGGCGTGCGACCCGCCCGCGAGCTGCAGAGCGCGCCGGTCAACCTCGGCCATGCGCCCGCCGAACTCGGCCCCGCCCTCGAGGACGATCCAGCCCACCATCGTCTGCCTCCTACTTTCAGCCTCGGGCCGGCCAATCATCCGCAGATGACGCCAATCTCCGGCCCGTTCTGCTACAATTCTACATCTGCTTAGCCGAGAGCATATGTGGAGCGAGACGGAGCCTGTAGCATGGGCGATGCGAGCGGGGCCCTGGCCCTGGTGGGCTCGGGCGAGTACACGGCGACGATGGACGAGACGGACCGCTGGCTCCTCGCCACCCTGGGCGGGCCGGCACAGGTGGCGGTGATCCCAACGGCCAGCGCGCTCGAGGAGGGCCAGCCCGAGCGCTGGAACGCGATGGGCGTCGCCCACTTCACCGGCCTCGGCGCCCAGGTTACGCCGCTGCGCCTCCTTCAGCGCGCCGACGCCGAGGCGGGCGCGACGGTCGAGGCGCTGCGCGAGGCCGGGCTCTACTACTTCTCGGGCGGCAATCCCGAGCACCTGGCCGAGAGCATCGAGGGCACCCCGGCGTGGGCGGTGATCGCCGCGCGCCACCGGGCGGGCGCCGTGGTGGCCGGGTGCAGCGCCGGGGCGATGGTGCTAGGAAGCCAGCTGCTGCGCGTGCGCCAGATGCGCGAGGGGAAGCCGCCCCGCTGGCGCCCCGGGCTTGGGCTGGCCGAGGGCCTGGCGATAATGCCCCACTTCGACCGCATGCGGCTCTTCCTGCGCGACGATCAGTTCCGGCAGGTGCTGGCGTCACGGCCCAGCGGCTTGGCCGTGGTCGGCATCGACGAGGACACCGCCCTGGTGCGCCTGCCCGCCAAGGGCGGCCAGCCTCGGCGCTGGCAGGTGATGGGCCGCCAGTCTGTCTCGGTGTTCGATGACGAGGGGCGGGCGACCGTGTTTCAGTCCGGCGAGCTGGTGTTAGTCTGAGCCCCCCTCAAGCCGCCAGGCTCGCGGCTACGCATGGCCCGAGCGGCGCGCCTCGCGCAGCTGCTTGAGCCGCTTCATCACATCGTTGGCGCCACGGCCGAAGTAGTCGTGGAGCGTCAGGTACTCGCGGTAGAGCTGCGCGTAGACCGTCTGGGCCTCGGGGTTGGGCGTGAACGACTCTTCGTGCAGGCGGGTCATAGGCGCCGCGGCCTCGGCGATCGTGTCGTAGCCGCCGGCCGCCTTGCCGGCCGCCACGGCGCCGTGCATCGCCGCGCCGAGGGCCCCGCCCTGGGCTGTGCCCACGCGCCGGATCGGGCGCCCCGTCACGTCGGCGTAGATCTGCATCAGCAGCTTGTTGCGCTCGGGCAGGCCGCCCGTGGCCACGATCTCGCTGATCGGGACGCCATTGGCCTCGAAGTTGTCGATGATCACCCGGGTGCCGTAGGCCGTCGACTCGATCAGGGCCCGGTAGATCTCCTCGGGCTTCGTCGCCAGGGTCGCGCCGAGCAGCACGCCGCTCAGGTCGGCGTCCACCAGGACGGTGCGGTTGCCGTTCCACCAGTCGAGGGCCAGCAGGCCGCTCTCGCCTGGCAGCAGGCGCGCCGCCAACTCCTCGAGGTGCTGGTGGATGCTCAGGCCGCGCGCCGCGGCCGCGCGCTCGTAGGCGGCGGGGACGCACTGCTCGACGAACCAGGCGAAGCTGTCGCCCACGCACGCCTGGCCTGCCTCGTAGCCGGCCAGGCCCGGGACAATGCCGTCCTGCACCACGCCGCAGATCCCGGGCACCAGCGTCTCGCTCGCGCCCAGCACCATATGGCAGTTCGAGGTGCCCATGATAATCACCATGCGCCCGGGCTCGAAGACCGTGGCGGCGGGGACAGCGACATGGGCGTCCAGGTTCGCCACGGCCACAGGTGTACCTGGCCTGAGCCCGGTCCAGCCGGCGGCCTCGTCGGTCAGCCCGCCCGCCCTGGCGCCCAGGGGCAGGATCGTGCGCGACATCTTCTCGTCGACAATATGCTCCAGGCGCGGGTCGAGGGCCTTGAAGAAGGCGTCGGGCGGGAAGCCGTCGCGCTTGGACCACAGCGCCTTGTAGCCAGCGGTGCAGGCGTTGCGCGTCTCGACACCAGTGAGCTGCCAGACCACCCAGTCGCCGCCCTCGATGATGCGCTCAGCCACGGCGTAGACCTCGGGGGCCTCGTTGAGGATCTGCCAGGCCTTGGGGAAGAACCACTCGGAGCTGATCTTGCCGCCGTAGCGCGCGAGCCAGGCCTCGCCGCGCTCGCGGGCAATCTGGTTGAGCCGGTTGGCCTCGGGCTGGGCGGCGTGGTGCTTCCAGAGCTTGACCCACGCGTGGGGGTGGTCGCGCCACGCGGGCAGGAAGCAGAGGGGTGTGCCGTCGGCCGTGGTGGGCAGGATCGTGCAGGCCGTGAAGTCGATGCCGAGCCCGATCACATCGGCCGGATCGACGCCGCCCTGGGCAAGCACGGCCGGGATGGCGTGCTTGAACACCTCGAGGTAGTCGCGCGGGTCCTGCAAGGCCCAGTCATGCTCAAGGCGGATGCTGGTGCCCGGCAGCTGCTCGTCGATTACCCCGTTGGCATAGGCGTGGACCGCCGTGGCGATCTCGTGGCCGTTGGCGATATCGACCAGTAGGGCGCGGCCCGACTCGGTGCCGAAGTCTACGCCGATGGCGTACGCGCGCCTGCTCATAGGGGCTCCTTCCCAGTACAGGGTTGAGCGGTCAACTTTTATGTCTATGTATTATAGACACGGCGCCATCAAGCGCCAGCCCAGTGCGGCGGCCAGCCACAGCTTAGGCCGCCGCCGGCAGGCCAAACCCCGGGGCGCGCTCGAGCTGAAAGAGCGACAGCGGCGCCGCGTCCCAGCCGCAGGGGAGATAGCCGCCATAGCGGTCGAGCTCGTAGGCGGCGTGGTCGCGGCGGACAATGCGGGCCAGGGCCTCGGCGAGCAGGTCGACCTCGAAGTCGGCCGTGTAGATGCCGAGCGAGGCGCGGAGCAGCCCCGGGCTGCTGTAGCGGCAGCCGGCCACCTCGGTGCCAAGCAGCCGCTGCACATAGGGCTGGGCGCAGAAGCTGCCGGCGCGCACCGCGATGCCATGCTCGTGGCTGAGGATCGCCGCCACCAGGTGCGGGTCGTAGCCGTCGACGGCGAAGGGGATGACGCCCAGGCGCCCCTCGGCCCGCGCCGGGTCCGGGTCGCCGTAGAGCCTGACGCGCGGCACGGCGGCGAGGCGCGCCAGGGCCCGGGCCGTCAGCTCGGCCTCGCGGGCGGCGATAGCGCCCAGGCCCAGATCGGCCAGGGCGAGACAGGCGGACGCCAGGGCCACCGCGCCGACGGCGTTAGGGGTGCCGGCCTCGTCGCGGGCGGGGCCGTCGGCCCACTCGATGTCGTCGGCGGTGACGCGGCGCACCGTGCCGCCGCCGGCCAGCAGCGGCCCGCCGCGGGCGAAGCTGTCGGCGCGGCCCACCAGGGCGCCGACGCCGTAGGGTGCGTAGAGCTTGTGCCCCGAGAGCGCCACGTAGTCGAGGTGGGCCGGGTCTGCCAGGTCGCCCAGGTCGA
>JAAXUL010001607.1 GCA_013336035.1 Chloroflexales bacterium | reverse complement strand
GCCAACCGCCCCGCCCCCGCCCCCGGCTGTGCCCTCGCCAGTTGTGACCACGACGCCCGCGGCGCGAGCCACCCGCCTTGGCACATTCTTCTTCTACTGGTACCACTGCCCTAAGGATGAGTGCGACGCGGCGCAGCTGAGCGTCACCCCGCCCGGGTGGCTGGCGCCCCTGCCTCGCGACGGCGACCCGCGCGACGGCACGGCCTACTCGTCGATCAACTACGACTGGTTCGAGGGCGAGCTGCGCGACATAGGCGCCACCGGCATCGACACGGTCTTCCCAGTGAGCTGGGGCGACCACCCCCACCCCTGGTTCCGTCAGGACCGCCTGGACCTGCTGGTGCAGGCCAACGGTGTGCTCGAGCAGCCCCTGGCGATCGGCATGTTCATTGACACGACGGCCCAGCAGGCAATGTACAACGACTTCGCCGCCGACGGCTACCGCTTCGGCGCTGACATCCCCCGCCTGCCGCTGTCGGACCCGCGCAGCGGCTACTTCTTCTACGACCGGCACATCAAAGGCTTCTTCGAGCGCATCCCGCGGGAGATGTGGGCGACCGTCGCGGGGCGGCCGATCATCATCACGTACACGGCGCTCTGCTGCGACGACCTGAGGCTGGCGGGCGAGCTGTGGGCGGCGGTCAAGGCCGCCTTCGCGCGCGACTTCGGGGTCGAGCCCTGGCTGATCGTCGAGGACACGTGGTTCACGCCCGAGGCGCTAGCCCCTGGGGGCGACCTGCTGTCGATCGAGCGGGCGGCCGACGGGCGCTACAGCTGGGGGGCGGCGCTCAATGGGCCGGCGACCCATACCCTGCGCGGCTACACGGTGAGCAGCGCGGGGCCGGGCTTCGACAATAGTCGCATCACCGGCATTGTCGAGCCGCGCAAGCAGCCCCGCGAGCGCCCGCCCGGGGGCGGCACGCCCGCGGACGGCGCCTTCCTGCGGGCGAGTCTGGCGGCCATCTCGCCTGCGGCCGATCTGGCTCTGATCGAGACCTGGAACGAGTGGCCCGAGAGCACCGGCATTGCCCGCGCCGCCTACACGGGGGTTGGCGGCCAGCCCCTGCCCGAGACCTTCTACATGGAGATCGTGCGGCGCTGGCGCGCCGGGGGCTGAAGGTTCCAGGCTACCGCTCGGGCTCCTCGACGGCCCAGGACTGGACGCCGGTGGTGACGAACGAGAAGGGCCGCACGTGGACGCCGGCCTCGCTCAGGGTCCGCTCGAGCTCGAGGCGGCGGTCGAAGGGGCAGGCGAAGACCATAAAGCCGCCGCCGCCCGCGCCGGTAATCTTGCCGCCCCATGCGCCGTGGCGGCGGGCCAGGGCGTAGACCTCGTCGACGATGGGCGGGGCGATGTGGGGCGAGAAGGCCTTCTTCACCTCCCAGGCGTCGTGCAGCAGCCGGCCGAAGTCGGCGATGCGCAGCTCGCGCAGCAGGCGCGTGGCCTGGTCGACATAAGCTTTGGTCTCGTCGTGGTAGCGCAGGGTGTCGCCCTGCATCAGGCGCTTGACCTGGTCCTCCATCAGGTGGCGGCGCAAGAGCTGCCGGTCGCCGATGTAGCCGATGATCAGGCAGCTCTCGAGCTCG
>JAAXUL010000176.1 GCA_013336035.1 Chloroflexales bacterium | reverse complement strand
ACCATCCACGGTCGCCCGTGGCCCCGGTCTTCCAGGCCGGTCGCCGCACCCGCGGCGGCATGCTCGATGTGGAGGGCGGGCACGGGATTGAACCGTCAGCCTGCTCAGGGCTGTCGCGTTTTCAAGACGCGTCGCGCCGCCAGGCGCCGCCCGCCCGTGGTTTTGAGGTGGGGCCGCAGGCGCGACTCGAACGCGCACGTCCCGCGAGGGACAGCCGCTTTTAAGGCGGCCTGGTCTACCGTTCCCGACTGCGGCGAGTCTGGTGGACGAGCGCGGCGGTATCGCGCCGCTCACGGCGGGGCCGTGACCCTGGGGTTCGAGCCCAGTTGAGGCACTTGCCTCGGCGCGCTCGAAGCTGGAGGAGCGTGCAGGGGTCGCACCTGCGCGCGGGTCACCCCGCGGCCACGGTTTAGCAAACCGGCGCCTTCCTACTCGGCCAACGCTCCGTATTGGTCAGGGCGGCCGGGTTTGCACCGGCGACCTCCTCGCCCCAAACGAGGCGCGCTGCTGGCTGCGCCACGCCCTGATGTGGAGTCCCCTGCGGGTACCGCCCCCGCTCCTCTCGTTTTGCAGGCGAGCGCCTCGCTATCCGGCACAGGGAACAAAGGAAAGATGAAATCGGAAAGCAGAAAGCTGAAAACCGAGCAAGGCGCTCCTTTCCGATTTCATCTTTCAGCTCTCTGCTTTCCTTATGTGGGGTGTCGGACGGGTACTGCCCCCGCTACAGCCTGCTTCACAGGCAGGCGCCTCGCTTTTCGGCTTCCGACACCACAGGTGGCTGGAGGAGCTGGACTCGAACCAGCACAGCGAGGTCCAAAGGCTCGCGTCCTCCCCTTAGACGATCCTCCATCCTGGCGCCGCCGGCGTGAGTCGAACACGCACCGGAGCGTTTAGAAGACGCCCGCTCTTCCGGTTAAGCTACGACGGCGAATGGTGTGCCCGCTCGTGAAAGCGCTGCGCGCCAGCTTCGCTAACGCACCGAGACCTTCTGGTTTTCAGCCAGACGCGCAGACTGACTACGCCACAGGCACATATGGGTCCGCTGGCGGGAGCTGCCCCCGCGACCTCCTCGCTACCAACGAGGCGCTCTGGCTGGCTGAGCTACAGCGGATCAGGGTGGTGCCCGCGGCCGGCTTTGCTCCGGCGGCCTCCTCGGTGTGAGCGAGGCGCTCTGCTGGCTGAGCTACGCGGGTTCGGTGGTCGAGCCGCCTGGATTTGCACCAGGGTTTCGTGTGTATCAGACACGGGTCCTGCTGTTGGACGACGGCTCGTGGTGGCTCCTCAGGCAGGGGACGATCCTGCAACCCTCCGGTTAACAGCCGGGCGCTCTACCAGTTGAGCTACCGAGCATCGCTGGTGGGGGCGTCTGGAGTTGAACCAGACAGGCGTGATGCCGCTTGTTTTACAGACAAGCTGCGCTCCCGGGCGCGAACGCCCCCGTGATGGTCCCGGTGGAGGGCAACGATCCCCCAACCTCCTGATTAAGAGTCAGTTGCTCTGCCAGTTGAGCTACACCGGGATACGAAAGACTGGTCGGCCGGGCGGGGCTCGTTAGCGAAGCTGGCGCGCAGCGCTTACACGCGACCTGGGCGTTATAAGCGCCCTGCTCTCACCGCTGAGCTACCGGCCACTGGTGCCGACAGAGGGCCACGTTAGCGAAGCTGGCGCGCAGCGCTTTCACCCACGCGTCCGCTTAAAAGGCGGCTGCTCTGCCCGCTTGAGCTATGTCGGCGCACTGGTGCGGCGAGCCGGACTTGCACCGGCACGGCCTGCGGCCGGCAGCTTCTAAGGCTGCTGCGTCTGCTGATTTCGCCATCGCCACGAGATTGGTAGGTCGGGCAGGACTTGCACCTGCACGGGTCATCCCGGCCGCGTTTGAGGCGGCTGTGTCTGCTATTCCACCACCGACCCGCGTTGGGGCCGCCCGCCGGCTCTGCCCCGGCACTCCGCGGGTACAAGCCGCGTGCGCTGCTGGTTACACCAGGGCGGCGTCGCGCAGAGGTAGGTCTACGGCGGGATCGCGCTCATCCAGGATGCCATCGGTGCTCCTTGTCTCGATCAGATGCTGCGTGTCGCAGCGGTGGTCGGCTCGGAGGGAGTTGCACCCTCACACCCTTGCGGGCCCCAGCTCCTCGGGCTGGTGCGGCTGCTGTTTCGCCACGAGCCGATATGGTGCCCCCGGCTGGTTCTGCCCCAGCGACCTCCGGCGTGTCGTGCCGGCGCTCTACCTGGCTGAGCTACGCGGGCGAGTGGCCTCCCAGGCAGGGATCGCACCTGCGGCCTCCCGCTTCGAAGGCGGGCGCTCTGTCGGCTGAGCTACTGGGAGCTGGTAGGGCGTGCCGGACTCGAACCGGCGTCTGGCTCCTTGAAAGAGAGCTGTCCTTGGCCGCTAGACGAACGCCCCGAAGTGGTGGAGCCACCGGCCTCTGCCCCCGGCTCTCGGCGCTGCGGGTCGCCAGACGAGGCGAAGCCTCTACGCCGCGTCTTCCTGATCAGACCCTGGCCCCATCTGGCACCACGCCGCAGTTCTGCCCTGCGCCCTCAGAGGTACGAGCTCCGTATGCCGCTGCCAACACCTGCGCGGTACGTGGTCACGCGAGAGGGGTTCGCACCCTCGACCTGCGGGTTATGAGGCCGCCGCTCTCACTGGCTGAGCTATCGCGTGTAGCTGGCGCTCCCTGCCGGTGCTGCCCCGGCCCTTCCTGTTCGAGGGACAGGCGTCCTCGCTGCTAGACGAAGGGAGCGTGTGGTGGAGCTGGCGAGCTCTGCCCTCGCCGCCTCCCGCTTGCAAGGCGGGCGCTCTCCTGAATGAGCTACAGCCCCATCTGGTCAGGCTGGCAGGGTTCGCACCTGCGACCTCTCGCACCCCAAGCGAGCGCGCTGCTGCTGCGCCACAGCCTGATGCTGGCCCCGCCGCCCGGACTTGCACCGAGATCTGCCGTTTAGGACACGGCGGCTCTGTCTGTTGAGCTACGGCGGTTCGTGGTCAGGGTGGCCGGATCTGCCCCGGCGCCTTCGGTTTGGAAGACCGACGCGCTGCTGGTTACGCCACACCCTGATCTGGTCGGAGTTGCGGGGTTCGCACCCGCGGCCTTCGGCATGGCGCGCCGACGCTCTGGCTGGCTGAGCTAAACTCCGGTGCTGGTGCTCCTAGCCGGTGCTGCCCCGGCACTTCCTGTTTGAGGGACAGGTGTCCTCGCTGCTAGACGATAGGAGCAAGTGGTGGCCACAGGGAGAGTTGCACTCCCACGCCCTTGCGGGCACGAGGTTCTGAGGCTCGCGCGTCTGCTCGGTTCCGCCATGCGGCCACTGGGGGCGGGGGCCGGCTTCGCACCGGCGACCTTCTGGGTATGAGCCAGACGCGCTCCTCCTGCGCTACCCCGCATCGATGGTGGACCCGGCGGGCTCCGCCCCCGCTACCTCCGCACTGCCAGCGCGGCGCTCTCCTGAGTGAGCTACAGGCCCGAAGTGGTTGCCGGATCAGGATTTGAACCTGAACCATCTCGCTTCAGAGGCGAGCGTCCTACCTGTTAGACCATCCGGCAGTAGTGGCGGCTCCGACGGGTGCTGCCCCCGCGACCTCCCGGTTGACAACCGGGCACTCTTCTGTTGAGCTACGGAGCCGAGTGGTATCGCTGGACGGGGTCGCACCGCCGACCTGCGCCTTCGGAGGGCGCCGCTCTGTCTTGCTGAGCTACAGCGATATGGCGACCGCACGAGGACTCGCACCTCGGGCCTCCGGCTTCGCACGCCGGCGCTCTTTCTGCTGAGCTATGCGGTCATCGGTTGAGGTGAAGGGCCGGGGCAGGAGCGGCGCCACGCTTGACGCCGCTGTGATGAGACAGGCGCAGGTGACGCGAGCGCAGCTGCCCCGGCCGGCGACCGCCGCATAAGGGGCGATCGGGGATGTGCTGCAAAGACGGGTTTGTAAGGTTCGGCTGGCAGGGGCCGCCCGAGTTGCACGGACACCGGACGGTTTTGGAGACCGCCGTGCTGCTGTTACACCAGGCCCCTTCGTGGTCAGGGTGGCAGGGTTCGCACCTGCGACCTCCTCGTCCCGAACGAGGTGCGCTGCTCGCTGCGCCACACCCTGATGGTTGAGCCATTCTGAGCCTTCCTGATGCTTCCTACGTTACCTTGGCCTCGCGACACCCAGAGCATAGCATACGAGTGTACAACGCCCTCTCAGCCGCAAGACTGAGATGTGTGTACAACGAAAGTATGAGACGTGTATACAACACTTTATCGGACTAAGGGCCGGTTTCATGAGACGTTGGCGTGGTATACTGGCGGCAATGACTACACAACAGCGAGGCGGGAGCGGTATGAGTACTGGCAATCTGGTGGTTGAGCGCGAGCGGTATGCGCCGGCAGCCCACGAGGGCGAGGGCCTCTGGGCGGGCGGTTGGGTCGATACGGACGGCACGATGCGCGAGCTGCGCGTCAAACTGGAGCCGTACATACCCAGAGCCTCGCTGCGCGCCGTGGCCGCCGCCGCCAACCTCGACTTCGCCCAGTACTCGCGCCTGGAGCAAGGGCAGAAAGCCTGGATGGTCCCGACCTTCGCCCGCGTCGCCGGCGGGCTGCTGGGTACACTGGAGTGGTACGAGCGACGGCCGATGCCCCTGCACACCATCTTCGCCGACCACCAGCCCCGCCGCAGTCGCCCAGAGCCCTGTACTCCCGCCGATCTCCCCACCGCCCCCGCGCCCACGCCCTTCTGTTGGAACCTCCATCACCTCCTCGACCGGCTCTCGATCACGACCCGCACCCCCTGGACCTTGCGCGACCTGGCCGCTCGCTTAGCTGAATCCGAGGGCAACCCGGCGAACGCGAGAACGATTTTCACGGTGCTGGACCGCATCCAGCGCGGCGTCAGTGACGGCTCCCTCCCCACCCTGCTCCGGCTCCACCGCTTCCTCTCCCCCTTCCTCTCCTCCCCCTCCCGGCCCTTCCTCCTCGACGACATCCTCACCGTGCATCGCTGGCGCATTGTGATCCCCGCCCGGACCTGATCCCCCTCGGCTCCCTCTTCATATTCCCCCACCGTTTGCCTGCCTGTTGTCGCTTCTCCCTCCTCACGTGACGATGACGCTACGCGTCGGCGGAAACGTTATCGCCGGTTCGTCACGGCTTCACAGGCGTGGTGAAACATTCTTCCCGTTTGATATTGCAGTTTTACCGTAATACTTTATAACAGTTTTGCCGTAGTACGAGTTGTATCGCGAAAACGCCCGTTTCCGCCGAAGCACGCGCCAATAGGGGCAACCGTGCCCCTACTTGCTGCCGATGTGCCCCTTCTGAGCGGGTGAGAAGCTGGGCCTGCGCCCCACTGCGGTGCCGCCTACAACGGCTACTATGGGCTGCTGTGTGCACAGCCGCCGCGCGTATCAGTGGCCCACGCCTCAGGCATCTGCCGGCCTACAGGGTGCAGCCGAGCGCTGCCTCAAACGTTCCCGTCGCCATACACGTTCAGTGGGCGCACGCTTGCACCGACTGGCCGCCAACCTGCCCCAGCGGGAAATACCAGGTGCCGGCCATCGACCTACCCGAGTAGGTGCAAGCTTGCCCCTACTGGCACGCCGACCTACCCCCGCTGGGAGATCTGGCACCGGCCGCCGCCCCCGTCGTCACGAGACTCGTGCGCCTCCCCTGCCGCCGGTGTGAGGTGGCAGCGCCCGCGCTGGCGCGGCTCCCAGCGTCGCGATGTGCGCGCGATGATCGCACCGCCCTGCGGCGCACGCAGCGCTGGCTCAGTGCGACCGCGCTGATAGCAGGGCGCCGCGCGGGGCCGGGGCGGGGGTCACTGATTCACGGACCCGCGCAGCACGACCGATCGCCTGGCTCCCCATTCTCCTGTCGGCCCACGACAGGAGAAGAAGTCGGCGGCCACCGGGCGCTCTGATGCGCCTTGAACCAGGGAACCTGTCCAACCGCACGCCGGGCAGAACCCCAGGACAGCAGAACGAGGCCTCACACCAGAGCCTGCACGAGAGACGAAGCAGCGCCCCGACGAGCGCTGCACGTGACCGCTCCAACCAGAGCTCACCTCGCACCGCCCGGTTGGCGAGGCTGAGCGCCGCCCGCAGTGTTCGTCGATGCGTTGTGCGACCCCCAACCCACAACCAGCTTTTCCCACGCATCGATCGAGGTCACCAGGCCGTCCAGGAGATTCGCCAGCTGTGCTGGGTTATCCTTGAGCGTGACATAGCGGCCCCACAGCGCCCCGTGTTGGTCGTGGATTGCTTGTCGCGCCGACGTCATCACCGCTGGCGTTCCTGGCCAGGCCTTGTGCCACGCCAGCCCCACCTTATCCGCCCGGCTAGGGTGCAGCACGATGACGACCGGCCGAGGGGCGCCGCCGAGATAGTCGTCGTACACGTTCCCCAGCGTCAGCCGACCGTAGGTGTTGGCCGTCTCTAGAAGCGCTTGCCAGAACCCCAGGCCAGTATCAACTTCGACGGCGAAACGCACAATGCGCCAGGTTGGGTCACTTCCCTCGCCGTTGTGCCAGGGAAGATCCCAGACCGGCCGATCCGTCGGTTTACCCTTTGGGTCGAACAGGAGCGTCAGGACGGCCCCAAGTGTCTGCGAACGCTCCTCCTCCTCGTCCGGCACAACATAGCGCGCCTGGGCCGTCAGCCCGGCCAGGAGGTACGTGCGCCGCGCGTGGTCGATCACGGACGCGCACCAGGTGCTGATCGCCCGGTCGATCAGCATGCTGCTGGAGCTCGGCGAGGGCGCCCGCCGGTCGCGTGAGATGAGCCGCTCAAGCACGTCAGATGGGTCAGCTCGCAGGTCGGCCAGCAGCTCACGGCCGTCGTGGGTCAGGCCATACAGAAACTCACCCTGTTTCCCGGTGCGGCGCCCCGGCGTCTTGGTGCTCTCAACGACCTCCCGCGGCCCCTCCAGCCGCCAGATTAGGTGCCGCTCCCGGAGGCCGCGCAGCGTGCGGTACATCAGCCGCTCCTGGGCGGCGATGGTCGACCCCTGGGGCTCGAAGAAGAGCAGCCGGAACAGCGCCTTCGACGAGACCATCCCCAGACGCCCGAGGAGCCGCAGCACCATGACCTCTCGGCCGCTGACGAGCTCAGGAGCCACAAAACGAAGCTCTTCCATCACCGTGCCCTCCGCCGCTGCACCCGTGTCCTTGTTCCCAACCTCCTCTGCATGACGCGCGTGGAACGCTCTCCATGAGTCTTCCCAGCGAACGGCGCAGCACTGGTAGACGGCTCACACTGAGTCACAGGCCCGCCATCATCCGCGTATCGAGACTGCGATGATCGTCGAGCAAGCACGCCCTGAATACTCTCAATCGCCAGTGCCGCTATGTGCCGCATGTGCGCGCGTTGGGCAGCGACATGCTCTGGCGAGGCGAGCTTACCCACGTCAAGCTCATACGTCACGTCTATCCACTGCTCACCACTCACCCACTCCGTCACACCAACCCGAACGACACCAGCGCCAGCCCCGGTCACCTGCCCATCTCCATCGTTCATAACGCCCTCGTCTGGGTACTGCGCCTACCGCGTTGTCATGCGGTACGGCGTACACCGATTCAGCCACAGCGTGCGACGTCCACCGCGATTCCTGCGCGCAGGTTGGACAGCACTGGGCCAACGATACGTCAGAGACGGGCGCATGTGCCGCGAGCTAAGTGCAATCTTTAGTACTGCCCACCGTATAGCCCATGGCTGAGGGAACATAGGTAGGAGTAGGTGCAAGGTTGCCCCTACTGGCCGCCGACCTGCCCCCAGCGGGGAGATCTGGCACCGGCCGCCGCCCTCGTCCCCACGAGGCTCGTGCGCCTCCCCTGCCGCCGGCGTGAGGCGGCAGTGCCCACGCTGAAGGCAGGGCTCAGCGTCGCGGCGTGCGCGAAGATCGCACGGCACCACAGTGTGCCCAGCACTGATTCACAGGGGCCCAAGGATCGCCTGCTGCCGCGTGGTGCCGGCGCAAAGGCACTGATTCCCGAACTCGCGCCGCACGACCGATCGCCTGACTGCCCATGCTCCTGTCAGCGCATAGGAGAGAAGAAGTCGGCGGACTGTGGGCGCTTCCCGAGCGGCAGCGTCCCCCAAGCTTTCCAACCTGAGCGTACCCGAAACGCGTCCGGGAGACGCCGTAGCGAAGCCCGTAACGAAGCCCGTAGCGCACTGATGGCGAAGCCCGTAGCGAAGCTCGTAGCGAAGCCGCTACGCACCGGCCCAGCCGCCCGCATATGGCCACTTCGCCACCAGTTTCGCCCATTTCTCAACAGTTGAAACGAGGCCCTCAAGGGGAATTGCGCGACAGGGCCCGCCTTGTACAAGCTTCGCATAGCTCCCCCACAGCGCTCCGTAGTCGGGATGCAGTGCTGAGTCGACCGAGGTAAACATGGCTGGGGTAGCAGGCCAGGCCTCCTGCCAACGCTGTGCGACCGTGTTGATCCGATCTCCGGGGGGAGTGAGCACCACCGGTTTGATCGGCCCGCCGAACAGCTTCTGGTAGGTCTTGTTCTGACTAAGCCGGCTATACGTCTGCGCCTGCATCATGATTGTCGCGCTGTTCGCCACGCCGGTGTCCGCCTCCAAAGCGAAGCGCACGAGTCTCCACGATGGGTCAAGCGCCTCGCCGCTCAGCCAGGGTAGCTCCCAGGCAGGTCGGGTGACCTGCTGCCCTTTGGGGTTGAAGGCCAGGATCAGCACGGCCCCGATCGTCTGCACCAGCTCGTCAGCGTTATTCCAGATCTGGCAGCCCGCCTGCAGGTTTACGCCGGCCAGCATCGGCGTCCGGCGCGCGTGGTCAAGCACGGAGGCGCACCAGGCGCTCCTCGCCAGATCATCGTCGAGGCTGCTCAGCGTGGGCAGCGGGGCGCGCCGGTCGCGGGCGATGAGACGCTGGAGTGTGCCGTCACGCGGCTCCGCCCCCAGCTCGCCGAGCAATGCTCGGGCGTCGGCCGTCAGGCCGTAGAGATAGGGGCCCTTCCTGGGAATCGTCTTCCCTGGCGTCTTTGTTGCCACAAGCTGCCGACGCCCCTCCATGCGCCAGAGCAGGTGCTGGTCGACCAGAGAGGTCAACATCGCCTGCATGGAGCGTAGAGAGACATCGCGGAACAGCAGCCGGCCGATCCAGGGAGTCTCAGCGACGCCCAGGCGGCCAACAAGGCGTAGGATAGCGATCTCACGGGCGCTGGCCAGAGCTGGGAATGGGATGGATGGGGGAAATGTCATTGCTGGCCTCATAACGATCGTTCAGCACACGCACCTACGGCACCCTGATGCTGTATCTTCACGTGCCAGCGCGGCCGCGAATGCCTCGATGATGTGCACGCGCAGATATCGCGTCCTGATGCTTTATGTATGCGTGCTTAGCGCACGAGACTTGCCTCCCAGCTGGCGCGATCGATGCCGAGCTCGCCGAGCAGGGTCACTTCGCGAGCCGGGCGCTCGGTCATGGTGTAGTAGCAGCCCCAGAGAGCGCCAAGCACCGGATCTTCAGCGGCCCTGGTGGTGCTGACAAGACCACGTCCATCAGGCCAGGCGTGAATCCACTCGCGTCCGATCTGCGCGGCGCGCCGGCCAGCCGTGCAGACGATCACCGGGGTCACCGGGCCGCCGAGCGTGGCATCGTAGTGGCCGAGAAGCGTCAGGTTGCGGTACGCCACCGCTTTGCCAAGCAAGATCACCAGCTTCTCGGTGCCGCGGTCGGCCTCGACAGCGATGCGGATCGTGCGCTCGTTCGGGCCTTCACGCTCCCAGCCCTCCGCCCAGGGGATCTCCCAGGCCTGGCGCCCGCGGTGCTGGCGGCCAGGGGCAAACGTCAGCACAACCAGCGCGTCGAAGCGCTGCACCGCCTGGCCCCGCTCATCGACGAGGCTCACATACTCAACCTCACATCGCGCGCGGGTGAGCCAGGGGCTGCGGGCGGCGCCGAGCAGTGCCGAGGCGCACCAGGTCGTCACCATCAGGTCGTGGGCGAGCTGCGCGGCGCGGACGTTGGGCTCCTTCCAGTCGCGCACCGAGAAGCGGGCCATCGCGGTGGGGCCGTCTGCCCCGTGCTCCGCTAACCACTGGCGCCCCTCCTCGGTGATGCCGTACAGGTGGGGCGGCCTGGGAGGCATCGCGCCGCCACGGCCCACCTGGGCGACGGTCACGCGAGAAGCCGGCACCGGGGCGCTCCAGAGCAGCCGCTCGGCGTGCAGGCGCTGCAGGTGAAGGGCGGCCGTCGAGCGGGGGAGATCTGGGAAGGCGGCCTCGCGGAGCAGGGCCCCCGGCACAAACTCCAGGCGCCCGACGAGCTGGAGGACGGCGGCGATGCGGTGCTTGGGCAGAGTCAGGCGGGCGCGCGTGCGCTGCCAGGGGGTTGTCGTTCGTAGCACAATCAGTGGCCTTTATGCCCGGGCGGTTCAACGCTCGCCTGTCAGCATACGCGCCCAGACCCCGGCTGAGCCGCCGGCTAAGTGCAATCTTTGGTACTGCCTACCCCTAGTTCCTGCCAGCCACGTTCAAACGCATGATAAGCACAGGGATTGTCAGTGATTGTTGCTCGTACAGCAGATATACCTGGTGTTGCAGCGAGGGCCTGGCAGGCATGTGCCAGCGGTGTTCGACAGCCAAAATACATGGCTTTAGAATGGCTCAAATAATGTCTCGGCAGGAATGTGCCGGCGGTGGTGCAATGGCTACTCCGGCGGTATATGTTGGGGTGAGCCAACGCCATAGAAATGGTTGACACATGGCATCAGGCGCAAGGGCCTGGCCTCGGTGGTAGTCCCCGCACTACCATGCACTACCACGCACTGCCATGCACTACCACCGGATCATTGTGTCGAGCAGTGGCGGAGCACGTGCACATAGCGCATTGGGACGCCCTCCCCACGCGTGCGCAGTCGAAAGGTGCCTCGCAGCGACGTTGCACACGCAAATAGCGCATTAGGACGCCCTTCCCACGCGTGCGCAGCCGATCGCGGCCGTGACAAACGGATCATCGCGGCGAGGCCCGGCGGTACCGCCGCCATGACAAACGGATCATCGCGGCGAGGCCCGGCGGTACCGCCGAGGTCAAGGCACAGGCATCGCGCTCCAGCGCTCGTGCAACACTACTCAGGATATTCCTTGTTTCCCTGTGCTCCTCCTCGACGGCGGTCGAGAACGACGCCGGCCATAGGTTGGCGTGGCACGGCCAGGAGCAGCTGACGGGTTAGTGC
>JAAXUL010000175.1 GCA_013336035.1 Chloroflexales bacterium | reverse complement strand
AGGAGGTAGTACCAGAAGTCTCCGGCGACCTTCTCGAAGGCCACGGCCTCGCTCGGCGGGCCAAGGGGCTGGCCGACGAGCCGCGCTGCCAGCGCGGTCAACCTGCCGCCCGACTTATCGAGTAGCACCATCACCTCGACACTGAGCGGCGCGTTCGGCCAGGTCGCGATGACGTCAGCGCGGCTCGCGCGGTGGAAAGCGAAGTCCACGCGCAGCGGCACGCCCGGCGCGTCATACACCGTCCAGGGGTGGCCGACGCCGCCCTCGTAGGCCAGCAGGAGCGGCCCGAGCCGAGCGGCCCAGGCGCGCCAGCCCTGCTGAAATGTGTCGAACGCCTCATCGCGCAGGACCAGCGCCAGGTCGAGGTCGGACCAGGCGTCGGCGCGACCCTCGCTGCTCGACCCGTAGTCCAGCACGCCGAGGATCCGCTCGTCGCGCCGGGCCGCCGCGAGGATGCGCGCGAGCATTGCTTGTCGCATCTCACTCATTGCTCTCCCGCCGCAGGCCACGCCAGCAGCAGCGCGTTGAGCACGCCCACACACGAGACGCCGCCGTGGCACACATCGCCGAAGAGCCTGCTGTAGCGTTCGCGGGCCAGGGGCGTGGTGTGAGCCGCCTGGTTGCGAGCGTGCACGATGGGCTGGAGCTGCTTCTCGAAGCTGTCGAAGGAGACGATGAAAGCCTCGTCGGCGTCGTCCATGCGGCCGTCCCCGGCCCCAGCGAGGTGCGCCTCGATACGCGCCCAGACCTCGGGTCGCTTGCGTCGTGTGCCGTCCAGGGCGACGAGGGTCGGCTTGCCGTGGGGGAAGTCGGCCGGCGCGATCCCGGGGATCGCCATCACGCGGCGCTGGATCTCACGCTCGAGCACGCGGGCGATGTGGATCATCGGGGCCGAGAAGTCCGTCGCCTGCGCGGCGTCCAGCTTCTCGACCAGGTAGACCGCCAGGACCAGAGACTCGCGTCCCTCCGGCGCAAGCCGGTCGAGGGTGCGCGCCATCGCCATGTCGCGCAGGCGCCGCTCGTAGACCCCGATCGCGACGAGGGCGCCGGTTAGCTCGGCGAAGCGGCGGGACAGCGCCTCGACTCGGCGGCCCACGGCGTCAGCGGTCTCCTCGTCGATCTCCCCGGGCGGTCGGCGCTCGAAAATTTCGTCCAGCTCCCGCAAGAGGTCCTCGGTGGTGCGCGGGGGACGCACGGGCCTACGGGCGTCCGGCAGCCACTTGATGTGGCAGAGCTGCCCGTCCTGGCAGCAGTGCCTTGAATGGTAGCCCTGCCCATCGAGTGCGCGCGTAATCTGCGGGAAGCCGCTCCGCAGCAGGCGGCGCAGCGCGTGAGCCGCAGCGATGCCCTGCTCGAACGCGGCGAGGTATAGGCTGGGCGGCGGCAGGTCGATGAAGTCGAAGCGGCGCTTGAAGGCCTCGGAGATCTGGTTGAGGAAGTGGCGGTCGAAGCTGTTTAGCGTGGCGATAATACGGAAGTCGCGGGGCAGCGGCACGGCTCGGGGCTGGCGTGAGGCACTGGGCACCAGCAGCGTGACCTCATCGCCGCCACCGAGGGCGGTCAGCAGCCCGCCGAAGGCGGCGTCCACGGGCGCCCGGGTGAGCTCATCGATAATCAGCCAGGTGCCGCGGTAGCGCCGTCCCTCTGCCTCGTAGGAGGCCTGCCGGAGGAGCGGCTCGGGCCCGTCGGGGAGCCGCGCCCCGTCGTCGGTGTCGGCATAGTGCCGCAGCACCGCCCGCGTGAGGACCCCGTGATCGATCACATAGCTCAGGCCGCCGCCCGGGCCACCGAGGCGCGGGCCGATGCCGCCGACCACATCGCGCACGCCCCAATCCTCGGTGGCGGTCACCAGGAGTGGGGCGTAGCCGTGGTGGTCCCCGTCAGCCCAGAGCAGGGTCGGCAGCAGCCGGGCCAGCTCGGACTTGCCAGTGCCCGGCGGCCCGCTGAGGACCACGTGGCGCCCGGCGAGCAGCGAGCGGTAGATCCGCCGCACGACACCGCGCTCGATCAGGAGTTCCGCGCCCAGAGCGCGGAGGCGGCGCTCCAGGTCGGGCACGTGCGGGAGGGCATCGTCGGCCATACCGGCGGCCGAGACCCTCCCTTGTGCGTCGCGAACGGAGCTGCCGGCGGGTGGCGTGTCAGGCTCCGGGCCAGCGTGCGCTGCGGGGGCCGGATGGGAATGAGCGTCAGGCGCGGGTGCAGCCGCTGCGCCGCCAGCCCGCGCGGCGCGGGGGGCGCCCGCCAGCGACCACTCGTTGCTCGTGCCGCGGCGCTCGAAGCGCCCGTCGCGGCTGAGGGTGCCCGAGAGCACTAGCTGGGGCGTCTGCACGCCGACCGCTGCGAGGCCCTCGGCCTGCACCCGGGCCAGGATCTCGCCGAGCTGAAGTGGGCCGTCTTCCCGTGACAGCACCGTGTAGGCGGCATCGGCGATGGCCTTGCGCTGCGTCTCGTCGGTGGTGGTGCCAGCGGTCATCGGATGGGCGCTCCTCAGAGGCCGTACTCAGCGGACAGGCCATACACGTCGAGGTCGGCCGCAAAGATCGGCTGCACACGCTGGTAGTGTCGCAGGACGCGCCAGAGCGGGCCGCCATAGCGCTCGGATGCCGGGATGGGCTCGGGGCCGCCCGGCTTGGCAGCGGAGCACTTGAGGATAAGGAGGCGCATGGAGTGCCTGTATCGCTGATCTTCTGAGCACCACTATAGCATAGCGCCCGTGCTATACTCGCCGGGGACGCCGCCTGCCCGGAGACGCTATGCCCCGAGTCTACATCGCCGGCCCCCTGTTCAACGACATCGCCGCCCTGGACGGCTGCGAGCTGTGCGTAGCCCTGCTCACCGGGGCAGACCAGGACTCCGGCACCAGCTCGGAACTGGGCTACCTGTTCGCCCAAGGCAAGCCCTGCGCCTAATGACGTAGGGGCGCCGAGCCAGTTGGCCGTCTTTCACTTCCAGGGGCAGTCGATAATCCCGCCATCGCCCGTTGCTACGGCGGCTGCGGATCTACTATGACCTCGGCCGCCCCTCTCTGGCTCACCTTCGGCGGCGCCTGCCGCTCGTCCGCGCGCTCCTCCGCAGCCCCGCCACCAGCGCTGCGCTCGTCACGGCGATCAACGACGATACTAGGCGAGCAGGGCTGCCCATTGACAGGCAAACATCCGTTCGCTATACTGGCACTATCCCTTGCGCGGAGACCTCCTTCAGGGGAGAGTAGCCTCTTTCCGAGGCGCGGCCGTCGCAGCGTGAAGCCTGCGACCTGTGCTTGTGTGAAGGAGCCGGCAGTGAACCCGAAGCTCGAGGCCTATCTCGCCAGACACGGATCCTGGATCTCGCTCCCTGATGGGCGGGAAGAGTTCATGCTGAGCTGGTTCTTGCCGGTCGCCGGGGCAAGCCCCGCAACGTGGCCGCAATGGGTCACAAGGCGTCCCACCGCGCTCGGGTCGATCGCACGACTGGTGAGATGATCTCCCCGGTCAAAGCTGCGGAACAGCGGGCCGTCGCCCTCCCAGCTGATCCTGGCGGCAAGCAGCCAGGCGCCCAGGCTCTGAAACAGGGTGTCGTGCACCTTGAGCCGGCGACCCTTCTTGCCCTTGCCTCCGAACACGATCCACCAGCGCCCGCCGTCCTGGCGGAAGTGGTGCAAGTGGAGCGAGGATCGCGAGGTCGCGCGCACCTTGCTTCCCCAGGGCTGAGCCTTCGGCCGACCGGCGCCCGGTCCTGCCGCTGGCGCTGACGGTAGACCCGCAGCCCCAGGCTCTGAGCCTACTCGCCGGTCAGCAGCCCGTCGCGCATCGCGATCGCGAGCATGGTTCGGACGGCGTAGAGGCGAATTGTCGCGGTGTTGGCGCTGGTGTGCCCTCCCTCTTGACGCCGCGGACCTGATCCGCGCCCCGGCATGGCCAGGCTGAGCCCTGCGCGCCGGGCAGGCCGCCGTGATCCCGCAGGGGGCCACGCAAGCGCTGCGCTGTACCGCCAGCCCTCCCCGCCGGTCATGTGCGGATGGTGCTACTATAGCTCGTGCGCGCTGCGCTTCCGTGGCTCCGACGACCGCGAGGGGAGCATGCGATGGCAAGAGTCCTCATCCTTGATACGCCACGACCTATGGGCATACGGCGAAGGTCGCCCAGCACCTCGCGCAGACGCTTGCGGCGCATGGCCATCACCTCACCGTGCGTGACGTGACAACAAATCTACCGCCGGCGGAGCTGGCCGCCGCTGACGCGATCATCCTCGGCTCGCCGGTGTACCGGAACCGGCACCTGCCCGCGATCCACGCCATCGCCCGCCGCCATCGGAAGCTGCTGAACTGTACGCCCAGCGCCTTCTTCTCGGTGAGTGGGGTCGCCGCGAGTACCCGGCCCGAGGACCACGCGGTCGCCCGCAAGGTGCTCGCCCGCTTCTGCCTGGCGACCGGCTGGTATCCGCCGCAGGTGGCGATGGCGCTTCGCGCCGACGCGCAGCGTCATCATCACCGGCGCCATCCCCTACACCCGCTACCCGCCTCTCACCCGCCTGCTCGAATTAGGCGGGAGAGCATCCTGCACTTATAATTCAGCTATGCATTCAGCTGCATCATATGAGAGACTAGAGCTACGCCTTATTCTCCGCAACACCGACGGGTATGCGGTTGAGATAAGCATGCGTCGGCCTGAAACTGGGGTTGACATTCAACTGATTGATGGTCCTGCCCCGATCGTTCGCTTTAACGAGACCAATCTCCGCGCTGCCTCCCTCAACCCAGACACCTATGGCGAGATGCTCAGCGCCTCCCTCTTCGCCGATCAGCGTGTGCGCCAGGCCTTTCTCAGAGCATGTGACATAGCCGAAGGAGCTGGGCGGGGTCTACGCGTCTGCCTACGCTTCGACCCAGAGGCGCAGGCGTTGGCTAGCCTGCGATGGGAAACCCTGCGTGACCCGCGCTATGGCGGGCGCCTCTTTACAAGCGAGCGGATCATCCTCTCGCGTTATGTCGAAAGTCCTATCCCTGCGCCTCTAGATCTGCAGGCTGTAGGGACACTCAGTGCTCTCCTGGTCATAGCCGCACCTGACGACCTCGCCCGCTACAACCTTATCCCGATCGACAGCGCTGCAGTGGCAGCTCAGGCTCGTGGTGCGCTACAGGGAGCCTCCTTATATGTGCTCTCGCGGAGCTCGAATACCCCCGCAGTCAGTCTGGCTGCGATGATGCTGGCCCTCCATGAGGGCTATGATCTGCTCTATCTCGTTGCCCATGGCAGAATCATCGGGAAGAAGGCTTATGTATGCCTGGAACGAGCTGATGGACAGTCTACCTGGGTCGCGGATCACCAAATAATCCAGGCAGTCACGGACCTTGCCCGTCGGCCAGCGCTGGTTATTCTGTCTACCTGCTTCAGCGCTGGCATGCCCGATGTAGCTGCGCCGATGGTTCTCGCACCACAGCTCGCCCGGTCCGGTATCGCAGCTGTCATAGGTATGCAGGGCCCTATCTCGTCCGAGACCGCGGCTCTGTTTACGACAACTCTGCTCCGCGAGCTGCTGCGCGACGGCGTGGTAGATCGCGCGATGGCGGTGGCGCGATCGGCCATCCTTGAGCGCCCCGACTGGTGGCAGCCGGCCCTCTTCCTACGGAGCAGCGATGGTCAGATCTTTGTTAAGCCGGCGGCGCTTGAGCCAGGGCAGACTCGGGTGCTCTTGCTGCCCCTGGCAGGCTGCGGGGATTCGGCGGGCGGGAGATTCGACCAGGAGCTGTACAGCCAGCTTGAGATGCGCTGCGAGGCGCTACGTGTCAGCTGGCCGCCGCGCTGCCCCAAGCTGGTACGGGTGCCGGATCGCGCCGCAACAGTGGAGGAAGTGCGAAAAGTCGGCCTGCGCCACAGCGCCGCCCTCGTCGTCTGGGGTTTGCGCGACGACACCGGCGTGGCCCTGGCAGTAGAGATGGTAGGAGCTGGCGCAGGAGAGCTGTGGCCGGGCGAAGGCTGGCCCGTACTCGGGCCCGCGACAGGTCGGCTACCATTGGCGGCTGCGGCGGGCAACTTGACCTCCGCCGCAGCCTATCTAGCCACACTCGTGCTGGGGCTGCTGCTGATCCAGCAGGGACAGCTGACCCAGGCGCGCAAGCTGCTCGACCTGGCTCTTGCCACAGCCCTGGCCAGCCCCTGGGGCAATTCGGCGGCCGCGACGGTTCACTACTGGCGCGGTATGGTGGGCTGGGTGACCGGCGAAGTGGCAGGAGCCCTGGCCGATTTTGATCGCGCCCTCGAGCTACGGCCCAGTTGGCCTTGCGCCGAAGCTCAGCGCGGGGTTGTGCTGCTCAGGCTCGGGGGGGCCGACGCAGCCCAGGAAGCCTTCGCGGCTGCTATCGCCGAGCTAGGCCCGGGCGAGCAACAGGCGCGGGCCGCACTGCTCGGCAATCTGGGCTTAGCACGCCTCGCCCAGGGCCAGCCCGAGGCGGCCCTGAGCGCCCTCCACGAGGCGCTGGCCATCGAGGAGGCAAGTGGAACGCTCGGCGGGCAGGCCCGCCAGCTGCTGCGCATCGGCGAGATCGAGCGGGCCAGGCGTGCTCCCCAGGCGCTACAGCTGTTCGAGCGGGCGGCCCAGCTGTTCCAGAGCATCGGCGCCGAGCGGGGCCTGGCCCTCGCCCTCGCCGGCAAAGCCCAGACCCTCGCGCAGGAGGGCCAGGTCGTAGCGGCACGGACGGGCTATGAGGAGGCCATGGTGATCCTCGAGCGGCTCGGCGCGCGAGCTGAGGTTGCGGCGGTGCGCGAGCAGCTGCGCACCCTCGGGTAGTGCCGTCTCTTTTGCGCCTATCAGGATAGCCCCGGCGGGAGAGTCAGGAGGGCCAGCCCTTCCTAAAAAATCCCCCTTTACCTCCGTTATCCAGATAGGCAATGGGTGACTCAACGATTCTGCGCAGCGCTCTACCGTATAGAAATGGAGGATTGATTACGATGGGCAACCAGAGTATAGGTCAAAGCCCACATCCCATTTCGCCGCAGCAGAGCCAGTTCGATCACGCGCAAGCCCAGGCGGGCACGATGGTAGCGCAGCTAGCCAGCGGCCAGGCTGTCGGCCTCGACAGCCTGGGATCTGTGGCAGAGCAGCTGGCTCAGGGCATCGGCCCGGAGCAGACCCGCGGCCAGGCGCTGGGCAGCCTGAGTGGGCTGTACCAGTCCCTCGCCGACCCGGCGCTACAGGGCGAGCTGATCGGTCCACTCCTTACGCCCGAGGCCGGGCGAGCCATATCGCCCCTGCTTAGCGAGGCTGGCGGGGACAACCTGGCCAGCCGCATCGGCCCGGAGGTGGTGGCGCGGCTCCAGCAGATCGCCAGCCTGCCCAGTGAGACGGCGCGCCTGCGGGCGCTGCTGTGGCTCGGCGTCGACCAGGGGGCGCTTGAGCCCCCCCCCGGCCCGAACGACGCCAGGGGCGCGGCCGTGATCCAGGCCCTCGAAGCGAGCAACATCTCTGAGGTGATCGCCCTGCTGCCCGCCAACCCCGAGGAGCGCGTGGCCCTGGCGCGGACTGTGGCTGGCAGCCGGGACAAATTAGCTATAGGGCTACAGGCCCTCGGGCGGAACGCCGCCCCCCAGGCAAAAGACTTTTTCGCTGAGGTGTACAGTCCCCGAGCGCAAAGAGGGTCAATCAATGGCCCCGAGCAAAGGCGGCAGCCGGAGTACGGAGTGGAAATCAGCCAGCTGAGCCCGGTCACCCTGGCAGGCATGCTCCTGGCGCCCGATACGGCCTTCGGTTCGCTGGCCAATAGTGCCGGTGGCTATGTGCGGCTCCAGGGGCGCATCCTGGGCCTGATTGTAGGACAGCTTACCCCGCGGAGGTAGACTATGCCTCGCCGCTATAGATATAGCACCTATGGTCTGTCGGCGATCGTGGATGCCCTGCGCACGGACCTGTCTGCCATGCAGATCCGCCGCCGCACGGTCTCGCTGCTGCGTGAGGCTGTGGCTGATCCCACGGGCCAGGTGCTGCCCGATCTGGCGGCGATCTACGATCAGGCCGAGCCAGAGTGGCGGCTGGAGCAGCTGCGCCGAGTCTCTGCATCCGTCGCCGGCCTGCCCTGGCCGCTGCTGGCTGCCCCCGCGGCCTCACAGCTGCACCACGATGCCCTGGAGCATATCCAGCACCTGGCCCAGGTTCCTGCCGACAGGCGAGACGAGACGGTCGCAGCGCTACAACAAGGCGCACGCCAGCAAGCACCAGAGATCTGCCTGCCCTGCCTGGCCGTGCTCCAGGATCTCGACCAGCCCGCGGCCTTTGCGGTTGCCTATGAGCACCTGGGCGATCTCTACCCGGCCCCCCTCGATAGCTGCCTGCGGCGGCTCTCCCTTGAGGCCTATAGCGACAAGATCGGCAGCCTGCTACGGGCAGCGCAAGCCAACCCCGACCTACGCGCCCCCGCAAAAGACCTGCTGATCGGCCATGTTACGGGCCCTGGCCCGACTCGCGGGATCGCGGCCGTGGCGCTCTTCAGGCTCGATCCTGCGACCTTTTGGGCGTATCTGGCCGCGCCGGGCGGCGCAGATGTGGCCGAGGCACTTTCTAAGGTAGCACGCCACGGTCATTCCCGCAGGCTGCAGGAGGCTGCGGGGCGCGTGCTGATGGCCGGCGCGCGCCGGCCCGAGCGGCCAATCTGGCAACCCTGCCTGCACAATCTGGATCTCGGCCCAGCGCTGGAGGCGGCTCAGGCTCAGCTGGCGAACGATAACGCCGGGCCCCTGGCCGATCTGCTTGCGCTGCTCCCGGCTGATGCCTATCGGGAGCGTATGCGCACTCTGGCCAACAACACCATCGCCGGCCAGGGCTCGCGCAGGGTGAGGTGCGACCTCTTGCGCGGCGAGATAGCCGCGCGCTCAGGCGATCAGGCGGCGCTGGCGACCGCTGGGCTCGTCGCCCTGGCGCCCGACGAGGCGTGGAGTGGGCTGACGGCGGCGAGGCTCGGGCCCACGCTCACGGCCCTGGAGTCCGCAGCACGGGGCGGGCTACCAGAGGCGGTTGATGCCCTGGCCGACGGCACAGGCTATAGCCGGGCCGAGGTGCGGCGCGGCTGCCTCTGCGCCCTGGCCCGCACAGCTCCCCGGCGGGCGGAGCAGTGTGTCGAGGTACTGATCGCCGCCAATGATCCGGATCGGGTTCTACAGGTCATCGAGGTTGCCGTCGACCAGGCAGAGAGCCAGCCAGCCTTTAGCCGGGCCTGCTATGATCGGCTGGTCGCAGCAGCGGCTACGCCTGGGGTCAGAGAGCAACATGCAGTAATCCTGGCCCTTCAAACAGCCAGCAAGGCGCCGGCACGCAGCGTGGCTGCCCCCATAGCCGGCGAGCGTTGGCAGCAGGTCACATCCGAGACAGCCTTCGCCCTGCTGATTATGGCAGGTGCCAACCCCGACGAGGTGCCGAGCCACTTCGCCGCCCGCCGCGCCGAAGGGCTCTGCCCAGCCCTGCTGGCGCTGGCGGCTGTCCCAACCCTGCGCGAGCCCGCGCTCAAGGTCTTTGTGCTGGGGATGGGGCTTAGCCTCAGCCCGAGAGAGCAGGCCCAGCTGCTTGGCGCGCCCGACCTGGCCGCCGAGCTGTTCCCGTTCGACAGCAGCGCGATCAAGCGCACGCAGGAGCTGCCACAGCTGGCCGAGTGCGCGCAGGAGCCGGACACTAAAGTCGACGGCTACCACGTAACACTCTGGCTCTACCCACGGGGCCAGCTTGCCACAGTGGTCGTCGCCGGCCACGCCAACGCAGCGATCTGTCGGCAGGTCTCGGCGCGGCTCAACAACGCGATCCTGGATCACGGCGATGCGGCAGGGGAGACCTGGCTGTCGGTGGCCGGAGGCGGCAAGCTCCAGCTCCCCGAGAGCGAGGGACAGGAGCTCCATCGCGGATTCGAAGAGATTGGCGAGCGCATGGGGCTGGTGCAAGCGATGAAGGCGGAGGAGAGCCACGCCGAGCTACTGGCCGGCCTGCGAGATCACCTCACGACAGCCCTGCGCGACCCCGCGGCCCAGGTTCTGGGCGACTGGCTGCCAGAGATGCCCAGCAGGGGTCTGCTCATGCCGCTGATGCAACTCGGCTCCGAGCGGCTGCCTCCCTGGGGACTTACGCTGCCCCTTGAGCTGCTCAGGCCTGCCGATGATGACACCTTCGACCGGCTATTGACCCGGCACGGCGAGGGGATGTACCAGGAGATGCTATCCGATGTCGCGCGGAGGCTCAAGGTCTACCGGGGGTGGCAGCAGAGTCACCTGTCAAGCATCGAGAGGCTAATGGAAGACCTGTTCGCAAAGCTAAATGTCGGTAGTAAGGTCGTGGTGGCCAGGCTCGCCGCGGCCTATCGTGATGAGATGCTGCTTGACGATCAGGCCTTTGTGGCCCTCAAGGCCGCCGCCTACAACGACTTCAACCGCGGCGACAAAGGGCAGGCCGACAGCGCGGAGATAGCCCAGCGCTTCGATGAGCTACCGGATTTCCTACAGTTTAGACTCTTCTATGACGCCGAGCTGAAGCGCCTGGGGCTGTTCGTCCAGCAAAAGCTAGGCGTCGTAGAGCTATCTGAACCGGTGCAGGCCGGCTTTCAGGCCATCCAGAAGAGGACGATCTTGGTCTTGGGCGGCCTCAACTATCTACGGGCTGAGGAGACCCCCCCCGATCCAGGCAAGCAGGAGTATATTAGCCTATTCGAGGCGGTGACCCAGAATCTGCCCTCCCTTCTGCGCGCAGATCGGCACTGGATCGAGGCGATGGAGCTCCGGGAGCGAAAGATCAAGGAGTCCCAGAGCAAGGCCAGCCACCTCGCGCCGCTGATGGATACGCTCAACGTGGGGATGTTTGTCGATGCGCTGCTGCGAGACTGGCCGCCGCTCTTCCTGCCGTCCGAGGAGGAGCAGAAGCAGTACGCGAGTTGGAGCGCCACGCGACGGACGCAAGTCTGGGCCTACATCCACGCCAGGCTGCGGCAGGAGGGGCTGCGCCTTGACCCGCTGCTCGCCGAGCATGTGGTCTTCAAAGTGCGACGCAACAGGCCCGGCGCGCTGTCCGTCACCCCGTACGTTATGCTCGACAAGAAAGCCTGGGTATGGTTGATGGCTCCAGGAAACAGCGAGAAACGGTGCGGCCAAGAGCGCAAGCACGGTCACCAAGAATGCCGAGAGGATGACACTGCGGCTCAGGTAGCTGACAAAATCCATGCGACGAGACGGCATGATCCCTCGGCAGAGATA
>JAAXUL010000174.1 GCA_013336035.1 Chloroflexales bacterium | reverse complement strand
CACCGACCCTGCACGACCGGCTGATGGTCGCCGTGCTCGGCCCAGGGCATACGGCGGTGCAGAGCCCGGACATGGCCGCGATGGAGCAGGCGACCAGCGCGATCTTTCAGACGGCGACTCAGCAGGCGCTGCTTCTGAGCGGTGGCGCGGCGATCTTGGTTGCGGTGGCGGTCAGCCTGCTGATCTCGGTGCGGATTGTCACGCCGGTGCGCCAGATGCTCGCCGCCAGTCGGCGCATCGCGGCGGGGCACTACGCCGAGCGGGTGCCCGCCCAGGGCGCCGACGAGTTGGCCGCGCTGGCCGCGCAGTTTAACACCATGGCCGGGGAGCTGGAGGCGACCGAGCGGCGGCGCGTCGCCCTGATCGGGGATGTGGCCCACGAACTGCGCACGCCCCTGGCCACGATCGAGGGCTACATCGAGGGGGTGCTCGACGGCATCGTGCTGCCGTCGGACGAGATCTGGGCGCTGATGCAGGATGAGGTCGGGCGGCTCTCCCGGCTGGTGCGCGATCTTCAGGAGCTGTCGCGCGCCGAGGCGAAGCAGCTGCCCCTGCACCCCAGCCGAATGGCCTGTGCGACGCTGATCGCGCAGGCAGTCGCCCGCCTAGCCCCGCAGTACACCGAGAAAGGGGTGGAGTTTGCTGTCACCGCCCCGGCTGATCTGCCGACGATGGAGGTTGACCCGGATCGTATGCTTCAGGTGCTGGTCAACCTGCTGGGGAACGCTCTGCGGGCCACGCCGGCGGGCGGGCGCGTGGCGATAACGGCGCAGTACACCGATGACGCCGTGACGGTGATGGTGAGCGACACAGGTATCGGCATTGCTGCTGTGCATCTGCCGCACCTCTTCGAGCGCTTCTATCGTGTTGACCCGGCCCGCTCGCGGGGGCTGGGTGGCCACGGCATTGGCCTGACCATCAGCAAGTCGCTGGTCGAGGCCCACGGCGGCCAAATCTGGGCTGCCAGCGATGGGCTTGGTATGGGTGCCACCTTTGGTTTCACGCTCCCGGTGCGCCAGCCGTGACTATAGTGGATCCAAGAAACTGCCTCGAACGCTACGGCAGTGAGCAGCCTATGGCGGGCACGCTCGCGGCCCGCCCGCCCGCCGTTCGCGTGCGCCACGCAGCGCCTGCGCGCAGCTAGCAGGCCGCCCCACGCTCGATAGTAGCCCGCACGCGCATGCCCGCCAGCAGCCCGGCCTGGTCGTCGATGCGGACACGCACCAGATACGAGCGCACGCTGCCGCTGACCTTCGCCGCTGGGGCGATGAACGTGACCTTCCCGCTGAAGCTCGCCTTTGGCAGGGAGTCAACCCCGGCGGGGCAGACTGCGGTGCCGTCGCTCACTGCGGGGGGATGAGACCGCGCTGGAGGGCCACCATAGCGGCCTCGGTGCGACTCTTGACGCCCAGCTTCTCAAAGATATGGCTCAGGTGCGACGTGATCGTGTTCTCCGAGAGGTCGAGCTGGGCCGCGATCTCCTTGTTACTGGCGCCACGGGCGAGGAGCCGCAGCACCGCGATCTCGCGGGCCGAAAGATCATCGACCACGAGCACCCGGATCATGATCGGCTCCGCTGCGCTCCCGGCAGCTGCCCGGATGTCGCGCGCAGGCCATCGACAAACAGCTGCCGCAGCGCCGCGCCGATCTGTGCGCGCGAAAGGCCCCGCTGTTCCAGCTGGAAGGCGATGAGCGGTGGGGCGGCCGCCGCCTGAATGGCGTCGGCGGTGAGCACAACATGCAGCGGGGCGACCTCGCCCGCAGCCACGGCCCGGCTGAGCAGCCCCACCAGCTGCGCGTTCAGCCAGCGGTGGAAGGGGAACGCGAAGTATTCGCCGCGCCGTGCCCCAACGGCGACCTCCTGCATCGCCGCCAGCAGCGGCAGGTGCCCCTCGATCATCACCAGCAGCTCGTCGATCAGCCAGCCCACTAGCTCGAGGGCGCGTGCGTCCGCCGCAGCCTCCACCAGCGTCCGCTCCACCCGGGCGCAGAATGCCTGGATGTCGTCAAGCAGGAGCGCCTCACAGAGCTGGCCCTTGTGGGCGTAGCGCCGGTAGAGCGTGCCTGGCCCGACGCCCGCAGCCCGGGCGATCTCGTTCATGCTTGTCTGGTCGACGCCGTGTTCGGCGAAGAGTGTGCGCGCTGCGGCCAGGATGTGCTGGCGGTTTTCCGCCGCGTCGCGCCGCTCGCGCCGTGGGGATGCCTCATTGGTGGTCGGTCGGTCGGTCATGCCGTCTCCCCTGGGCTGAACGGATCAACCTGTCATCTTGACAAGCGGAGAGCGCTCCGCTATAGTGCGCGAAGCGGAGTATTCTCCACTTATGAGTATAGCACATGCGCACACGCGAGGATCACCATGACCGCACCTACTGAGCGCCGCACCGCCATTCTGGCGATGGCCGGGCTAGCCCTGGTTCTCTTCCTGGTTTCCCTTGACCAGACCATTGTCGGCACCGCGATGCCGCGCATCATCGCCGACCTGAACGGCTTCGAGCTCTACGCCTGGGTCACCACGGCCTACCTGCTGGCCGAGACGGCGGTGATCCCAATTGTCGGCAAGCTGGGCGATCTCTACGGCCGCAAGTGGATCACGGTGGCCGGCGTGGTGCTCTTCGTCGGCACCAGTGCGCTCTGCGGCATGGCCGGGAGCATGCCGGCCCTGGTGCTCTTCCGCGGGCTCCAGGGGCTCGGCGGCGGGATGCTGATGGCGACGGTCTTCACCCTGGTCGCCGACATCTTTCCCGACCTGGGCGACCGGGCGCGCTACCAGGGCTTCCTCTTCGCGACCTTCTCGCTCTCCAGCGTGGTCGGCCCGGTTTTGGGCGGCTGGATCACCGACAGCCTGAGCTGGCGCTGGGTCTTCTACGTGAACCTGCCCCTCGGCCTGCTCGCCCTGGCCGTGCTGCCGGCCGTGCTCCCGACGACGGCCCGCCAGCTCGGCGCGAAGATTGACTACCTGGGGGCGCTCACCAGCACCCTCGCCGTGGTCGGCCTGCTCGGCGCCCTCGAACTCGTGGGCGCGGGGGCTGCGTGGGACTCGCCGCTGGTGCTGGGTGGGCTGGCGCTCGCACTGGTCGCCGGGGCGGCCTTTATCCCCATCGAGCGCCACGCGGCCGAGCCGCTCATCCCCCTCAGCCTGCTCCGCAACCGCACGGTCGCCGTGTCCACTGCGGTTACGTTCCTGGTCGGCATCACCATGTTCACCGTGAGCCTGTACATTCCGCTGTTTGTCCAGGGCGTGCGCGGCGCATCGGCCAGCAGCTCGGGGACGGTGATGATGCCGATGGTGATCACTATGAGCGCGATGGGCATTGTGGCCGGACAGCTGATCGCCCGCGTGGGCCGGCTCAAGCCGTTCCTGCTGGCCGGCACCGGGCTGGCGAGCCTGGGCCTGCTGCTGCTGACGCTCCTCGGGGCGGAGTCAGGCCTGCTCCAGGTCGGCGGGACGGTCTTGGTGATCGGGCTGGGCATGGGCATGGTGATGCCGGTGGCGACGCTGGCCGTCCAGGCGGCGGTCGAGCAGCGTATGCTCGGGGTGGCCACCTCGGCGACCAACTTCATCCGCTCGATCGGGGCGACGATGGGAACCGCCCTGGTCGGCACGCTGGTCACGAGCGCCTACCGAGCGAGTCTTACCGCCAGCGCGCCAGAGGGCGCGCCAGAGGCAGCCGTACGCACCCTGGAGAGCCCGAATGCCTTGACCAGTGCCGAGGCCCTGGCGAAGCTGGCGGAGCTGACCGGCGGCTCGCCGGAGGCGCTGCTGGAGGCGGCACGTATCGCTCTCGCCGGTGCGATCCACAACGGCTTCCTCGCCATGCTTGGCGCGGGCCTCCTGGCGGTCGCATGCGCCGCACTCCTGCCAAATCTCACTTTGGGCGCGCGGTCACGGCCCTCGGTCGTAGTCAGCCCTGAGCAGCCGACGGCACCCGATGCGCCGCATCGCACCGGCCCGCACTAATCCTTTGTGAGGAAGGCTCACGTGGGGCGAGAAGGTGTTCAATCCACACAAGAAAGCGTTGTTTAGGGCTAATGCATGGTTCAAACCAGCTTGACAGTTTGTTCGTGATGCGTGATGCGTGATCTGTGACCTGCATGCGGCGAATCACGCGTCACGCATCACGGATCATTGTCAAGCTGAAGCGCCCAATTCTGAACCATGTCGAAACCCATAGCTCACAAGTTAAGGTTTCGACGATCTTGTCAAGTGACCCATGATCGACCTATCGATATATCGTTACCGTGCGTTGACACCGGTGCGTTCTCGGCTAGACTGGAGGCATGAGCGACAAAAAACCCAAGAAGAGCAGCGTGCGCCATACGCGGGCCATCCAGCGCGACCGTACCAAGCGCCCGAATACGGCGGCACCCGACGAGCTGGTCGAACAGCGGCTGGAGGAGATCGTGCATCCGGCGACCTTGAACCAGGTCGCGCACTTTCACGCCCTGGGGTTGCGCGCCCGCACGCTGAACCTGCCGGTGATGATGGCCTTCGTGCTGAGCCTGATTTGGCGCCAACTCGGCTCGGTCTGCGAAGCCGTCCGGACGCTCAATCGGGAGGGGCTGCTGTGGGTCGACGAGCGGGAGGTCTCGCAACAGGCGGTCGAACAACGCTTCAGTAGTCTCCCCGCCGACCTGTTCCAGCGCGTCGTGGACGAGATTCTGCCGCTGATGGCCGCGCGCTGGGCTGCCTGCATCCGACCATTGCCCCCCGCATTGCAGTGGGCACACGATCACTTCACCGCGACCGTGGCGGTGGATGGCTCGACCCTGGACGCCCTGCTGCGCAAAACCGGCCTGTTGCGCGATGGCCAGGGCGGGGTGCTTGCCGGACGGATGGCCGGATTGCTGGATGTGATCACCCGCCTGCCACGCCAGGTCTGGTATGAGGAAGACGCGCAGGCCCACGACCAACGCTTTTGGGAGCGCATCCTGGCCGGGCTGGAGCGCGGGATGCTGCTCATCTTTGACCTGGGCTTTCTGAATTTCACCCGCTTCGACCAATTGACCGATGCCGAGATCTGGTTCCTGACCCGCAAAGAGACCCGCACCGTGACGCGCACCGAACAGGTGTTGCGCCGCACCGACACGCTGCACGATCAGATCGTGCGGCTGGGATCGACGGCCAGCAGCCAATGTCGGCACCCGGTGCGCTTGGTGGAATGGCTCCACCAAGGGAAATGGTACGCCTATCTGACCAATGTGGTCGACCCCGTGCTGCTGCCGGCCGAATATGTGGTCGCCCTGTACTGGCAGCGCTGGCGAATCGAGGATAGTTTCAACGTCATTAAGCGGCTGCTGGGCCTGGCCTTTTTCTGGACGGGCAGCATCAACGGCATCCAGATCCAGGTTTGGGCGACCTGGATCTTGTATGCGGTGCTGATCGATCTGACCGACGCCGTGGCCGAAGCCCTGAACAAACCGTTCCAGGCGCTGTCGATAGAGATGGTGTATCGGGGCTTGTATCATTTCACCGTGGCCCATCATCGCGGCAAGGCCGACGAGCCCATCGCCTACCTCGCCGCTGACGCCAAAGGATTGGGTGTGCTCAAGCAGGAGCGAAAAAAACGCTCTGCAATCACGGATTTGCTCTACTTGACAATTCCGTCCCCACCTTAACTTGTGACCAATGGTCTAAACCATCATAATGCGCGCTATGTTCGACTAGCAAGGAGGGAGGTAGCGGTGGCAGCTGCCTCCCCCTATGATTCCTTGACCCTGGGGATATGCTGAGGCTGTACCCAATCCCCTCCACAGAATGTCCCTTCTGTGGAGGGGATTGGGTATACTAGACCCCGTCGCCTACCAATACGACTGCGGTAGCTGACCCATTTCACTTCACGAAAGGTGGAGCCGGTGGATGTGCCTTCGCCCGCTCATCCAGGCTGCCGATCTCAGCGCCACCCGTGCGGACGCCCCGCTCCTGGAGGCTGTCCGCTTCATTCTCTACGGTCGCGCCGGGGAACTGGCAACGAATCGGCACGACGATCAAGAAACCGTGATGCTGGCGCTGCACCTGCTCCAGATCAGCTTGGTCTATGTGAACACGCTGATGATCCAGGATGTGCTGGCCGACCCTGTCTGGCTGGCGCGGCTGACCAGCGATGATCGCCGTGGCCTGACCCCGCTGATCTATCAGCACGTCAGTTCGTACGGCGTCTTCCAGCTCGACCTTTCCCCACGGCTCGCACTGCGAGATACCGCAGTTGCCTAGCCCAAGCTACACGTTCGCGCTTAATGTGGCTGGTGACACGAATGTCGGGTGCTCGTCATTTCACTGGCGAACCGTCACGCGGGTTAGAGGCGCCGCCTGGTTCTGCGACCGGGGGCGCGGCGGTCGAGGATGGGGACGAAGCCGGGGTCGGCCTCCCAGCGGGCGTAGGGCCACACGGCGAGCAGCGCCTCGGCGAGGGCGAGCACGGTGGGGGCGTTGGGCTTGTCGGCCCCGCAGAGCAACAGCTCGGTCACCTGCTGCGGCAGGGGTGAGACGTTCAGGTAGCCATAGGCAACCTCCACGCCCTCGGGGGTGCGGAAGAGCTGCGGCTCGTCTGCGGTGGGGGCGGGGGCTAGTTGGTGGGTCTGCGCGACCCGCAGGAACTCGGCGAGGGCCAGGGCGGGGGCGAAGTGCAAGGAGATCAGGCCGAAGAGGCTCAGCGGATCATCCTCGGGTTCGACGGGCAATGCGGGGTGCAGCGGTGGGACAGCGCGGCCTCTGGTGCGGCGGGGCGGTGATGGCATGGGTGACTCACTAGCAGGTTTTCGAGCGATGAAGACGACGATCATGCGCAGAACCCTGGGTATCTGCATATTATAGCCTACGACAGCCAGAAGAGCTGACAAGACCACGCAGGGAATCTCTGAGTACGCTCCTCCTCACTGGCTGGTGGCTTTCGAACACTTGCGCGCCTCGCCTATCTCGCGTACAATGTCCTAGCTAGGACATAAGGAGGTGCGACGTGCTGACAACCCGCAAGGCCGCAGAACGGCTAGGGGTGACGCCCCGCCAGGTGCGGCGCTATGTGGAGGCAGGGCTACTGGACGCGCAGCAGCTCGGCGACTACTCGACGGCACCGCTGGTGATCAGCGAGGAGAGTGTGGAGCGGCTAGCGCAGGCCCGGGCGGGTGAGCCGCCTCGGCGGCGGCGGCAGGCGACGGTAGAGAGGAGTGCCCCATGACGGTGCTGGGCGTAGTGATGCAGAAGGGCGGGGTGGGCAAGAGCACGACCACCCTTTCGCTCGGTGTGGAGCTAGGGCGGCTCGGGGCCAGGGTGCTGCTGGTGGATATGGACGCCCAGAGCAGCCTGACCCAGGCGGTCGGGTTCGATCTCACCCATATCGAGCACTCTGTCTACGACGTGCTGATGAACCCGGTGCGCGGCATTGAACCCGCTATCCAGCCCGCTGGCTTCGGGGTTGATATCGTGCCCGCCACCCTCGGCCTCGCCCGCGCTGAGCTGGTGCTGGCCGGGCATGTGGGGCGCGAGCTACTGCTGCGCCGGGCGCTACAGGGTGTCCGCGAGGTCTACGACTATATCCTGATCGACTCGCCCCCCTCGCTGGGGTTGCTCACCCTCAACACGATGGCCGCCTCGGATGCACTGCTTGTCCCGCTACAGGCCCACGTCTTCGCGCTGCACGCGATGGGCCACCTGGAGGAGACGATCACCCTCGTTCAGCAGCTCCACCCGACCATCGCCATCGGCGGGATCGTGATGACCATGGTCGATAAGCGCACCAGCGTGAACCAGGCGGTTGACCAGGCGGCGCGCGAGCGTTACGGCGACTTGGTGTTCGAGACGGTCATTCCCTTTAACGTGAAGCTCGTCGAGGCACCCGCCGCAGGCCAGCCGATCGGGTTGTACGCGCCGAATAGCACGAGTGCGCAGGCGTATGCCCGGCTCGCCGAGGAGGTGCGCGCGCGCTATGGCTAAGAAGCCGTTTATAATCAAGGTGCCCGAGCGCCCCACACCCGCCGCATCCGCGCAGGCGGCGACGCCGATCTACGAGCTCTCGACGACGGCATTGAACGCTGCCCCGACATCGGTAGCGCTGCCCCCGGAGGCCGACGACCTTAGCGATGGGCTGCGCGAGCTGGCGGTTCGCTTCATCGGGGCGCGCCGACGAGTAGGCGAGTCGCTGCTGGAGGCGTGCCGCTATATGAGCGAGGCGCGTGCCGCAGCCGAGGAGGGGCAGTGGTACATCTTCCTGCGGGTGACCGGCACCAGCCCGGATAGCGCAGAGACCCTGCTGAACATCCACCTGCGCGCCGGGCAGCACCCGGCCTTTGCCGAGAAGATCCGCAGTGGCTGGCTTAATCAGACGGTCGCCGGTGAGCTGGCCAAGCCCTCGACCCCGCCGGAGGTGCTGACGCAGTTGCTCGATCGCGACGAGCCGCTGCGGGTGGCCGATGTGAAGCGCGCGCGCAAGCTCACGGCGACATCCGGTGAAATCCGTCACAATCCTGTGGATAACCCGGATTATTCGGGGTCGCTTGGCGCGGCGGGAGCGGGCGGATCGCAGTGCGGTGCGTTGTCAGCTGATCAGGTACCGCTGGTGGCGCTCCTCGAAGAGGTGGCGGTGAGCCTGGAGGCTATCTCCTCACAGGCGGATGCTTTGAGCCCTGACGCGCGCACGCGCCACGCGCTCGGCCGGATCGAGCGGGCGGCAGCGGACATTCGGGGGCATATGCGGAGAGGGGATTCGTGATACATGCCCCTCTGCTTGCAGCGAGTCGCCTCACGGGAGAATCTTACCTTTGGGAGGATCGTTGCCTCAGGAATAATGTCACCCGACGCACGTCAATCTAGAGAGCGACGGGTGCTGCGTGAGGTCGATCATGAGCTATCGGGCGAAGCGTGAATTGTTGGCGCAGACGGCGCCCCGCTATCAGGAGGCCAGCCATCAGCAGAAATCGGTCATTCTCGATGAGTTTGTCGCTGCGACCGGCTATGCTCGCAAATACGCCATCCGGTTGTTGATCAGCCCAGTGCTTGCTCCGCCGGCACGAATCGCCCGCCCGCGAGAACGCCAGTATGGCGCCGAGGTGCAGGCAGCCCTGCGGGTCGCGTGGGAGGCCGCCAACGGCATTTGTGCCAAGCGCCTCGTGCCATTCCTGCCCGATCTGGTGGCGTCACTCGAACGGCACGGCCATCTCCAGCTGCCCGAGACCGTGCGCACCCAACTCCTGGCCATCAGCCCGGCGACGGTCGACCGTATCTTGAGCCCCATCCGTCGGGATCCGACCTTGCGGGGGATCAGCACCACCAAGGCCGGCACATTGCTCAAGCATCAGGTTCCCATCCGTACCTTCACGGACTGGGATGATGCACAGCCCGGCTTTTTCGAAGTGGATCTGGTCGCCCATTGCGGCGGGAACGCGGAGGGTGCCTTCCTCTACACCCTCGTGCTCACCGATGTCGCCACCGGTTGGACCGAGTGCATCCCCCTCCTCAATCGTGGGCAGCATAGCGTCATCCGGGCGCTGGACCACGCCCGTCAGCTCGTCCCGATGCCCCTCATGGGGATCGATACGGATAATGGGGGCGAATTCCTCAATACATGAGCTGCTGGCCTACTGCGAGCGAGAACACATCACCTTCACCCGTGGGCGAACCTATAAGGGAAGCGGATCTTTTTAAGCATCCCGTCGTGATGCGTGACCCGTGATGCGTGATCCGTAGCTCGGTCACGCATCACGGATCACACATCACGCAGGTGCCGGGATAATTAAAAGCTTCCGCTTCCCTAAGAAGAATGACCAGTGCTTCGTCGAACAGAAAAACGGGGCAATTGTCCGCCACTTTATCGGCTATGACCGCTACGAAGGTGAACGCGCCTATCGGCAACTGACCGAGGTCTATCGCGCTGTGCGACTCTATGTCAACTTCTTCCAGCCGTCGATGAAGCTGAAGGAGAAAACACGGGCGGGCAGCCACGTCCAGCGACGCTATGAGTCGGCCCAAACGCCCTTCCAGCGCCTCCAGACGACCGGCGTGCTGGACGAGCAACCGCAGGCACGACTCACGACGTGGTTTGAGCAGCTCGATCCGGTGCGGCTGCTCCGCCAGCTCGATCAGTTGCAGGATGCGTTCTGGCAACTCGCCATCGTCCCGACCGCCACGCATGTCGCACCATCACCCGAACCAGTGCGCTTTGAGTGGTAAGGTCTTTCGTGAGGCAACGATCCTCCCAAAGGTAAGATTCTCCCGTGAGGCAGATCGACAATTCTAATTATCGTTCAACAGACGAGGGCGCGCAGGGCGGGCCTGGGGGGCGGGGCGGGGTCGTGCAGCTGCTCGACCGCGACCAGGCGCGCGAGCGAGCCACCCTCCTGCTGGGCGAGCGGGGCGCTGGTGGCCGGGTCGCGCAGCAGCTCCCAGCGCAGGCCATGCAGCGCGCCGGAGGGATCGTCGATAGCCACGCGGGCGTGGATACCCGCGCCGCCGCGCTCGGCGAAGCCCCTGGTGCGCTCCCAGGCCTCCCGCAGCGGCGCGGGGAAGACCATCGCGCTCAGGGTGGCGCCGTAGACCTCGGGGCTGGTGCTGAGGGCGCGCAGCACCTCGGGGTTGAGGTCGACGGGCGCGCTGCCCAGGTTGGCGCGGCTGCGCGGCAGCTCGGCGCGCAGCTCGGCGACGTACATAGCCGATAGCCGATAGCCGATAGCCGATACGGGGTCAGCCTCAGCCGACGGCAACAAGGCGGCGCGGATGTGCAGCTCGATGATCGTGGGTGGCATGGCGTGCGCTGATCAGGCGGCGGATCTGCGGGCATGATAGCACAGCACTGAGGGGATGAGGGGATGAGGCGCTGAGGGTTGGCGGGGCGCTGGGGACACTGCGCCCGCGCTCCGGCCGCCGCGCGGCGTGGCTGGAGCTACCGAGCGTGGCCCCACGGCGGGCGGGGCGCGGGCTGTCTGGTAAGGGTAGGGGGTGGGGAGGGAGAGGGCAGCGCTGGGCAGCGATCTGCACCGGTGATCAGCGTGCCTCGCCGCAACTCAGCGCCAGCTCGCCGCTGATCAGCGACTGTTCGCCGCCGCTCAGCGCTGCCTCGCCGCCGCTCAGCGCCCCAGCGCCGCCCTCGGCTTGGCGCGGCGGCACCGGGTGTAGCACCTGGTGGCCAGTGAGGCTGGCCGCCGCTGCGCCTCGGCGGGGCGCTGGGGTGGCTATGCCCGCGCTCCGGCCGCCGCGCGGCGTGGCTGGGTG
>JAAXUL010001606.1 GCA_013336035.1 Chloroflexales bacterium | reverse complement strand
TTTCCCTAGCGCCGGGGCACGGTGCATGGAGTGGTGGCGGTGCCCGCACGGCTTCTTATCCCATTCCAAGACAGTGGGGATATGCTACCCACGGCACCGGGCGATCGGCCGGGTGCCGATCGCGCCTGACGGGCCGTGGTACGAAAGGAATTGCGCATGACCGCCTCGCCCCCCTCCCCTCAGCCAGCCGGATCGCCGCGCTGGTCGCTGCGCCGGCTTGGCACGCTCGCCGTTGGGCTGCTGCTGGCCCTCCTGCTCTTGGTCCAGCTTGTCCCCTATGGGCGCAATCACACCAACCCGCCCGGCGGCGCTGAGCCAGCCTGGGATAGCCCCCAGACGCGCGCGCTCTTTATGCGCGCCTGCGCCGACTGCCACAGCAACGCAACGGTGTGGCCGTGGTACACCAACGTCGCCCCGGCCTCGTGGCTGATCGCCCACGACGTCGCCGAGGGGCGCGAGACGTTCAATATCTCGGAGTGGGGACGACCGCAGAACAAGGGCGATGAGGCCGTGGAGACGGTGCAGGAGGGCGAGATGCCCCCCTGGTTCTACCTGCCGCTGCACCCCACGGCGAAGCTCACCCCGGCCGAGCAGCAGCAGCTCATCGTCGGTCTCACCGCGACTTTTGGGCGCGAGGGCGGCGGCGAGCCGCGCGGGGGCGATCACGACGGTGACTGAGGATGCGTGATGGCGGAGTCCATGCCTGCTACACCAGCCTGACGCTCGCCGATCCATCTGGCGGGCGGGCCCCGCCCCGTTCTAGCACGCAGAGCGCATTCGCACAGGGCGTCGGTGAGACCTGGCGTTGGCTTTACCGACGGCCGCGGCCCGGTGGCGCCTGGCCACCCTGACGATCCTGGCCAGCACCAGTGCTGCTACTGCTGTCGGTACTCAGATGCTACAGACCCCATCGCCGTCAGCATGCACAAAACCCGACCCATACCGGCACTGGTGCCAGCGTTGTGCCTGCTCTGGTTACGGAAGCCACCCAGCGCTCCCATGACAACATCATCACGCGTACAGCCTGTGGGGCGACGCGGCAGGCCGCCACGCTATCCATAGGTGTCGACGAGGCTACCCGACCGTGCGGGCTTCCCATTCAGCGCGTGTGCCCCAGGCTGTGGTGATAGGCCTTGAGGAACGCGGCCCAGCTGGTCTGACGCGGCAGCGGCGAGTCACGCTCATAACTCGGCAGGTACTGCGCCGCGGTCGGTGGGAAGTAGATCGAGATGCCGCTCGTATCGTGATACCCCTGGCTCGCCCCATACGCTAGGCGCGCCTGTTGGATTGCGCTGCCCAGCGCCTCAGCCGCTGCCGCTATCTCGCCCGTTGTTCCCTGCGCTCCCAGCAGCTGCGTGAGGTGCCCCAGATCCACCGCGTGATACGCCTCAACATGTTCCGGCGCGTACTTACGCACGAGCGAGCGGGTATGGGCAACCAGGGCGTAGTCGGCTGGCGTCCCCTGAAGGAGCGCGCCGGCCAGGCGATCGAGCTGCGCACTCATCGGAGCAATCTGCGCCAGATCAAAGGCTGCGAGCGTTACGTTGGCCGACTGCCCATACGAACGGATGTAGCTATCGACGATGATCG
>JAAXUL010000173.1 GCA_013336035.1 Chloroflexales bacterium | reverse complement strand
CTGTCGGGCCTGGCCCCGACAGGGTTCTTTCTGTTGCCGTGAGCGCGGTGAGGGGCTACACGGTCACGTAGCGCCTCTGCTCGCGCAGGGGGGTGCGGCGGCGAAGGTAGTTGCGGGCCTGCGCGCCGAGGATGTCCCACGTCATGCGCAGCTGGGCGCCCCAGGGGGCGGGGATCATCGACTTGTGCATATAGCTATCGAAGGTGAGGCGCTGCACATCGGGGTTGCGGCACATCTCGGTGAAGACCTCCATCTGGCGCTCGTTGCCGTAGCCCCAGCGCTGAAGCCAGCGCAGGAAGGTATACATCGTGCCGTACTGCTTCCACCAGCGTCGCTCGTAGGCGCGCAGGTTGGCGGCGCTGGGCGCGTCGAGGTGGCGGGCGAGGACTTCGGCGGCCAGCTGGCCGCTCTTCATCGCCCAGTAGATGCCCTCGCCGGAGGTGTGGACCACCAGGCCGGCGGCGTCGCCGATCAGCATAGCGCGGTCGAAGGCCATCTGCTTGCGGGGCTCCATCGGCAGGGCGTGGGCCTCGCGCATGATGAGGCGTCCGCCGTCGAGGGCCGGGCCGAGGCGGGCCTTGAGGTTGGCGAGCAGGATCTTGGCCTTCTCGGTGTGGCCGGGGCCGGCGCCGATGCCGATGGCGATATGGTCGCACTTGGGGAAGGCCCAGGCGTAGAGGTCGGGGCTCACCTCGTAGCCGAGGAAGAGCTCGGCCGTATCCTCCCAGCGGGCCATCTGGCTGTCGGGGAGGGCGATACGCTCCTGGATGGCGACGGCGCGGGGGAGGTGAGGGAGGCCGAGCATACGGGCGGTGGGTGAGTAGGCCCCATCGGCGCCGATCACCGCGTCGGCGGTGAGCGTGTGCTCGGAGCCGTCGGCGATCGATCGGTAGGTTGCTGTGACGCCCTGGGGCTCGACGCGCAGCCCGGTGAGCTGGGCGTGGATCAGCTCGGCGCCGCGCTCCTGGGCGCGCTGGCGCAGGAAGCCGTCGAAGACCTCGCGGCGGACCATCGCGACGAAATCGTCAGAGGTGGGCACGCTGCCGACCACCGGCACGCGGGTCTCCTGGCCGGAGGGCGAGACGATCAGGCAGCTCTTGACCTTGCGGTCGATGAGCGACTGGGGGAGGTCGAACTCGTTGAAGGCCGCGGGGGGGATGGCCCCGCCGCATGGCTTAGCCCGCTCCAGCTCCTTCTCGAGCAGCACCGTCTCGACGCCGAGGCCCCGTAAAGCGATAGCCGCCGTGGCTCCGCCGACGGAGGCGCCCACGATCAGGACGCGTTGCGCCATTCCCTTTTTCCTGACTAGGGAGCGCGTGCGGCGCTCCGCGGGGGGGCGCTTAGGGGGCGCCCACGTTACAGGTACGAGCGGGGTCGCTACGCTGCCAGCCCGATTGCGGCGGCCAGCATACCCCAGACGTAGAGCATAATCGCGGTAGCGTTGAAGAAGACCTCGTTGTGCTCGGGGTCGCGGATGAAGCGCACGTTGGGGACGCTCTGGAGGGCGAGGAGTAGGGCGACGATGCCGGCGGCGATGGGGTTGCCCCAGACGAAGAGCAGGGTGATCACGCCGATCTGGGCCGCGCCCATGATCACGACGACCATCCGGGCCGCCATAACCTTGCCGTACTGGACGGGGATAGACCGGATGCCCATCAGGGTATCGCCCTTGATGCTCTTAAAATCATTGACGGTCATGATACCGTGGGCGCCGAGCGAGTAGAGCAGGGCGATGGCGACGCTCTGGCCGGTGATGGGGGCAAAGGCGACGTGGCCAGCCATCCAGGCGAGGCCCTCGTATGAGATGGCGACGAGGGCGTTGCCGAACCAGCCGTTGCGCTTGGCCCGCAGGGGCTTGATGCTGTAGGCCAGGGCGCAGACAAAGCCGAGGCCGACGAAGAGCGCCACCTGGCCGCCGAGAAGCAGGGCGACACTGGTGCCGATCCAGGTGAGGATGATCGTCAGGATATAGACGTGGCGCAGCGAGACCTTGCCTGAGGGGATGAGCCTGTGGGGCTCGTTGATCGCGTCGACATCACGGTCGCAGTAGTCGTTGACCACCTGCGACAGCCCGCAGAGAATTGGCCCGGCCATAAAGATACCGGCGGCCAGCCGGCCGAGGGGCTCGACCTGCCAGCTAAGGCCGCCGCTGGCGACAGCCCCACAGAGGAAGGCCCATGCCGGGGCAAACCAGGTCACTGGCTTCATCAAGGTGATCGAGTTGCTGAGGGTGCTGCGGAAGCCGGTGAGGGGCGACCCCGGGCGGGGTCTCTCGATGCGGGGGCCCTTGGCGGCAGACGGGGGTGTCGGGGCCAGCCCGGGGCCTTTGCTAATGTCGCTCATTGACGGCTCGATTCTAGTGAAGGCGCGCGACCAGATATGGCGAGACGTGAGACGCCGCGGTCGTGGCGTGTCTCACGTCTCACATCTCAGTCGAAGTTCCTACTGGGTACCGCGGAGGACTGGTGGCAGTGAGACATTGCCCGCGGCGCCTGCTGGGACGCTGGCCTGGTTCAGCGAGCCAAGGGGGACGTTTACGCCGCGGTGGCAGGTGTAGCAGCCGGGCGTATTATAGATCTGGCCGTCGCTGAGGGTCTGGTACGAGAATGCGCTGGCGCCGCCCTCGAGGGCCGTGGGGACCGCGGTCTTGGCGATTGCCCCGTAGGTCGGCCAGTTCTGGGCCAGGTAGGTCGTCAGCTGCATCATCTGCTGTGCCTTCAGCTTGTTGTAGCCGTAGACCGGGTTGGCGAGGTTGCCGGCCGCGTTCAGCTCGAAGGCCACGAAGTTGCGCGAGTTGTGACAGAACGTGCAGCCGACCCCGAGGGACCATGCGTGGTTGTTCATCACGTTCTGGTTGATCGTCACCTGGTCCTGGGTGCGCCCGCCCTCGTAGGTCAGGGCGAGAGAGCCGCGGCCGCTGCCCTCGGTGCCGTCGAAGGGCTTCCAGACCTGATAGTTATAGATGTAGAAGAGTACCGCGTCTTGCAGGGCGACCTGGTCGCGGATGGCCTCGGGCTTCTTCGCCGGGTCGGTGATTGGTGTGCCCGTCTCGTCGAGGGGGTCCACCGTAACCTGGATGGGCGGGACGCTCTTGATGAACTGCGGGCTGACGGTCTCGAGGTTCTGGGGTGCGCTGTTATGGCAGGTTGCGCACTGGAGATAGTTGCCGCGCCAGTTGGGCAGAGTGGTGATGAACTTGGCGTTGACGTCGCTCACCATGCGGAACATCGATCGCGCGGCGAGCTTCTGCGGGAAGGTGTCGGCTGCGAAGTTGGTGATGTCGTGGCAGTACTGGCAGCTGACGCCGAGCCCGCCCGAGACGTACTGGACCATATAGGTCCAGATCTCGGCCGAGGTCAGACCCTTGAGCACCTGGGCGTTGGCGGGGGTCGGGATCATTGTGATCCAGGCCTGGCCAGCCTGGACGCCTTCAGTCCAGGCCTGCTGGCCGAGCCAGGGCTTGCGGCCGTCGGTGGGGGCGTTGGGCTGGGCGGCGGTGATAACCTTCGCGCCATCGCTAGGGCTCCAGCGGGGGGCGTTCGCCAGGGCCGCCGCTGTGGCCGCGCGCTCGGGGCCAAGGGTGAGGCTGTAGATCCACCAGAAGGTGGCCGTCGTGATTACTGCCACGACGATGCCCACGGCTACCGAGACGAAGATCGCCGCCTGTCGATCCGAGGGACGAGTTGGCGATTGCATAGGAGTCTCCTCAACTCCAGGTCAGCAGCCCGGCGGCGCCGCACATACGGGGCCGGCTCCAACGTGCAGGACTGCGAGAGGGACGGGGCATGTTACTGGGCGCGGGCCTTGCTGGCCCAAGTATACACCCGCTGTTTTGGTAGGTCAAATTTTGTCCTATGTGCAAAAAAGGTGCAATCCCACAACCCTGACGGCAAACAACCGCCAGCATAGTCTGCTGGCGGTTGTCGCTTCGTCATTACGCTCCCGTTGACAGGGGGCGCGCAGGCGCCGCCGGCAATCAGCCGACTGATCGCCTCAAAAGGCGCTCAGGAGGAGAGTGATCATACCGGCCGTCCCCTGAGGGGTCAGGTTGTCGAGCCAGTTGTAGCGCACCGAACTCAGCACGATGAAGTGAATGAGCAGGGCGACGACGAAACCAAGGATCGTGAAGATCACGAGGTTGGTGCGAACCGGGCTACGTGGAGGCATAGGCGCCCCTCCTTTGCTCTCAAGATAATGAGATTGTAGGAGACCAGCGGGCTGCTGCCAAAATGGCTAGCCGATCTGGCCGCCCACACCAAGCGTTAGAAACCGGCCTGCAGCCACGGGCGCCAGAGCCAGACCAGAAGGTGGGCGATGGCCGCAATCACGCCGAAGGCCCAGAAGGACTTCACCATGATGTCGTGCATCAGCCAATCCTGGTTGTTGAACAGCGACCGCCACTTCGTAGGGACCAGATCGTCATCGTCGCGCATGGGCGAACCTCCGGTTGATACAGACACGATCCACGGGCGATAAACACCAGGTACGACCAGCGCGCCTGGCGGCGATCGTCGCACCATCCGAACCCGTCGGCGGGTTGGAAGCTAAGGGAAGAGCGAAGTGGATGTAAATCACTAATGCTGGGCAAATTATATAGAAATCAAGGAAAATTGTCAATCCGTTGCTTTTAAGCAAAATTGGCCCGCCAACCCGAGGATGCACGCCCCCTGCCCACCTCTCGCCCGCTGCCCTCGCACCGGCATCAGCCTCGCGACCGACAGCGCCCCCAGGGCATCGGTGCTATACTCGCCCTGCGCCTGTCAGGGCGCGGTCGGGGCGCAGCATGCTGCGCCCTTACTGATCTGCCCTGCCTCCCTTTCACGCGCTGTGAAGGAGCGACTATGGCGAACCTGCGCCATCTGCTGCCCTATCTGTCACGCTACCGCCTGTCTATTCTGGCCGGGCTGGTCTGCGCGGTCTTCGGCGCGGCGGTCAGCACCGTTGGCCCGTACATTCTGCGCCTGGCCATCGATGAGATTAACCGCGGCGTCGTGACTACCAGCCTGCTGCGCTATGGCGGCCTGCTGGTCGTCGTCGCCCTGGCGGATGGCGTCTTCAAGTTTCTCCAGCGTATGCTCCTGGCCGGGGTCTCGTACCGCGTCGAGTATGACCTGCGAGGCGAGCTTTTCCGCCGCTATGTGCACCTCGACCAGGGCTTCTTCAGCCGTAACCACACTGGCGATCTGATGGCCCGCGCCACCAATGACCTGAGCGCGGTGCGCCAGTTCCTCGGCCCCGGCCTCAACGGTACGGCCACCGCCCTGCTCACCTTCGCCGCCGCGGCCGCGATGATGCTGATGATGAATGTCACCCTGGCTCTGGTCGTCTTGCTGCTGCTGCCGATCTCGACTGTGGTCTTCGTGGCCGTGGGCGACCGCATGCGCAAGGTCTTCAAGGGCGTGCAGGATCAGTTCGGCGCTATCTCGACCCGGGCCCAGGAGAATTTCTCGGGTATTCGCACAATCAAGGCCTATGCCCAGGAGGAGGCCGAGCTGGCGGTGTTCGCCGAGGATAACGCGCGCTACCGGCAGCTCAGTCTGCGCTATGTGCTGCTTAGCGGGGCCCTGTGGCCCGCTATGGCGCTCTGCCTCGGCATTGTGGCCGCCCTGATCCTGCTGGTGGGCGGGCGCCTGGTGGCCGCCGGCGAGCTCACCGTGGGCGAGCTGGTGCAGTTCAACGCCTATCTCGGCCTGCTGACCTTCCCGATGATTATGCTCGGCTGGATGGTCGCCCTCTACCAGCAGGGCGAGGCCTCGATGGGCCGCCTGATCGAGGTGCTCCGCCGCGAGCCTGCGATCAGCAGCCCGGCCTATGCTGTGCCGCTGCCCCGCCCGCGCGGCGAGGTCGTGTACCGCGGGGTCGGGGTCCGCTTCGCGGAGGCGAGCGTTGACGACCAACCGCCGATCGCTGCGCCAGGCCAGGCAGGGCGGCTGCCGTCAGCGGTTAGCGGTCAGCGGTCAGCGTGGATGCTGCGCGACATAACGTTCACAGTCCCCGCCGGCACCTCCCTCGCGATCGTAGGGGCCACGGGCGTTGGCAAGACCACACTGGTGAATATGCTGGCCCGCGTGCGCGACCCCGATGCGGGCCAGGTGCTGGTCGACGGCGTGGATGTGCGCGACCTGGATCTGGCTGACCTGCGGCGGGCCGTGGGCTATGTGCCCCAGGAGACCTTCCTCTTCAGCGTGCCCCTGCGCGAGAATGTGGCCTTCGGGGTGGGCGTCGCCCACCAGGACGGAGAGCTCGCGGGGCGGCTCGATCACGCCGTCGAGGTGTCGCGTCTGGTAAATGATCTGGGCCAGTTCCCCGACGGCCTCGACACGATGGTGGGCGAGCGGGGCGTGACTCTGTCGGGCGGCCAGAAGCAGCGCGTGGCCATCGCCCGCGCCGTGATGCACGACCCGGCCATCCTGGTCCTCGACGACGCTATGAGCAGCGTCGACACCCACACGGCGGCTCAGATCCTCGCGGGGCTGCGCGAAGTGATGCGGGGCCGCACGAGCATCATCATCGCCCAGCGCATCGCCACGGTGAAGGACGCCGGCCAGATCATCGTCCTGCACGAGGGCGCGATCGTCGAGCGGGGCACGCACGCCGAGCTGCTGCGCCTGGGCGGGCGCTACGCCGCGATGTACCGCCGCGAGCTGCTGGAGGCCGAGCTGTCCGACTGATGTTCAAGGAGTGCGCGATGAGTCGCGGATTCGATGATGATGTCATCCTTGGCAAAGCCTATGACGGGCGGCTCGTGCGGCGGCTCGCTGTCTTTGTGGCGCCGTACTGGCGGCGGCTGCTGGTCGCGGTTGTGCTACTGGTGGGCGCGGCCCTGGCCGAGATCGTGCCGCCCCTGCTGGTGCAGCGGGCGATCGACGGGCCGATCAGCGCGGGCGACCTCGACGGGCTCTGGCCGCTCGTCGCCGTGTACATCGTGATCCTGGTGGCTATCTTTGTCTTGCGCTACAGCCACAGCTACATCATCAACAGCGTCGGCCAGACGGTGATGATGGACATGCGCGTGACGATCTTCCGGCACATTCAGCGCATGAGTCTGAGCTTCCATGACCACAACCCGGTCGGCCGGCTGCTGACGCGCATCACCAACGACGTCGACGCCCTGAACGAGTTCCTGACCCAGGGCCTGGTGCTGATCCTGGCCGACCTGGTGACCCTGGTCGGCATCGTGGCGGTGATGCTGGCCTTGAACTGGCGCCTGGCCCTGATCAGCCTGATGACCCTGCCGGTGCTGGCGGTGATCGTGTCGATCTACCAGCGCCTCATGCGCGCGACCTACAGGCTGGTACGCCAGCGGCTGGCGAAGATCAACGCCTACCTGAACGAGCAGATCAGCGGCGTGCTGGTCTCGCAGCTCTTCGGGCGCGAGGGTCGCAGCCGGGCCCACTTCGCCGAGCTGAGCGAGGACTACCTGCAGGGCAACTTGCGCTCGCTGCTGCTTTTCTCGATCTTTATGCCGGCGGTGCAGCTGATGGCGGCCCTGGGCACGGCGGCGCTGCTCTGGGGTGGTGGCCAGGGCGTGCTGGCGGGCTGGGCCTCGCTCGGCATGCTGGCGGCCTTCGTGCAGTACACTCAGCGGGCCTTCGAGCCGATCCGCAACCTGGCCGAGCGCTACACCATCCTCCAGGCGGCCATGGCCTCGGCCGAGCGGATCTTCGGCGTGCTCGACAGCGAGGAGGAGGTGCGCGACCCCGAGCGCCCCGTCGCCCTGCCGACGCCGGTGCATGGCGAGATCGCGCTGCACGATGTGGTCTTCGGCTACGACCCCGCCGAGCCGGTGCTCAAAGGTATCAGCCTGACCATCCCGGCCGGTCAGGCCGTGGCCGTCGTCGGCGCGACGGGGGCGGGCAAAAGCAGCCTGGTGGGCCTGCTGGCCCGCTTCTACGATGTGCAGGCGGGGCGCATCACCCTCGACGGAGTGGATATCCGCACGGTGTGCCAGCGCGATCTGCGTCGGCACATCGCGGCGGTGCCGCAGGACCCGGTCTGCTTCTCGGGGACGATCGCGAGCAATATCAGGCTGCACAGCGCCGCGATCGATGACGAGCGCATGCGCTGGGCCGCCGAGACGGTGAACGCGGCGGCCTTTATCAAGCGCCTGCCGGGGGAGTACGACTACGAGGTGCGCGAGCGGGGGGCGAACCTGTCGATCGGGCAGCGCCAGCTGCTGGCCTTCGCGCGGGCTCTGGCCTTTAACCCCGAGGTGCTGCTGATCCTCGACGAGGCGACGAGCAGTGTGGACACGGCGACCGAGGCGCTGATCCAGGACGCCCTGGCACGACTGCTGCGGGGGCGCACAAGTATCATCATTGCCCACAGGCTGAGCACGATCCGCCACGTGGACCGGATCATCGTGCTGCATAAGGGGCTCGTCGTCGAGGACGGCAGCCACGACGAGCTGATCGCGCGGCGCGGGTACTACTACCGGCTCTACCAGCTGCAGTTCGCCGAGCAGGGGGTGGCTGGCTAGGGCGCGCATGCAGCTTGCGCTTCAGCGTGCGGGATGCCCTGATTCGCCCACTGGATTGTGGTATCATACAGGCGAAGCCGGGGACTGTAAGGAGCAATGCGTGACCCTGCTGCTGCTGATCCGCCATGGCACGAATGATTGGGTTCACGGGCGGCTTGCCGGCTGGACGCCCGGGGTCCATCTCAACGAGGATGGCAAGAGGCAGGCGACCGCCCTGAGCGCGCGGCTCGGCGATTTGCCGATCAGCGCCGTCTATACGAGCCCCCTCGAGCGCTGTGTCGAGACGGCCGTCGCCACCGCGCAGCCCCGCGGCCTGGCTCTCCGCCTCGTCGAACAGATCGGCGAGGTGCGCTACGGCGAGTGGGAGGGCGCCGAGCTGAAGGAGCTTTACAAGCACGAGCTGTGGCCCGGCGTCCAGTTCTACCCCAGCGGCACCCGCTTCCCCAACGGTGAGACCCTCGGCGAGGCCCAGATGCGCATGGTGCAGGCGCTCGACGGTCTGCGGGCCCGCCACCCGAAAGAGATCGTCGCCGTCTTCTCGCACGCCGATATCATCAAGCTAGCGATCGCCTACTATGTCGGCATGCACATGGACCTCTTCCAGCGGCTGGTGATCAACCCATGCTCGCTGACCGCGATCGCCTTCGAGCGCATGGGGCCGCGGCTGCTGGCCTTTAATGACACCGGCTCGCTCGAGCACCTGCGCCCGAAGCCCGAGCCGCCGGCCGAGGCCCAGGCGCCCGCTGACGGCGCCGAGCCCGCCCCTCAGGAGCCCGCCGCCGACAGCCCCGCCGCCGGCAATGGAGCCGCCGCTGAGCTGCCGTCCCGCCTCGGGTCGCAGCCTGCCGCGTCTTCACCAGAGCAGGAGCATGTCTGAGTTTACCTTTGACCTGGACTCTGTCCAGCGTATTACGGCTGGGGCCGTGGGCCCCAGGGGGCAGCGTGTCTTCTATGTGCAGGCCCGCCGCGGCAGCCGTCTGATCACCCTGATCGCCGAGAAGGAGCAGGTGCGGGCCCTCGCCGAGGCCATCTCGCGGCTCCTCGACAGCCTGGCCGAGAAGAACCCGCGCCTTGCCACCTCCGATGACCTGCTGGTCACTGATATGAGCCTCGAGGAGCCCCTCGAGCCCGAGTTTCGCGTCGGTCAGATGGGCCTGGGCTATGACGCCGAGCGCGATATGGTGGTCCTGCTGGTCCAGGGCGCCAGCGAGGAGGAGGAGAGCGAGGCCCAGACGGCGCGCCTCTCGGCCTCGCGCCCGCAGATGCGCGCACTGGCCAGCCACGCCTCGCAGGTGGTGGCCGCCGGGCGGCCGATCTGCGGGAACTGCGGCCGCCCGATCGACCCGGTCGGCCACTTCTGCCCCCAGCGTAACGGCCATGGCCCTGTGCTCACTAGCCAGTAGTTTGCCGTATGGATGAGCCACAAGAGTTTGGCGTCGCTCGCGTGCTCGAGGCCCTCTCAAAGGGCGAGCTGTCTGTGGAGGCCTCGATGCCCTACAGCAGCAACTACACGCTGCTGACCAGGGTGCGGCACGAGGATCTTGAGCTGCTCGCCATCTATAAGCCGCGCCGCGGCGAGCGCCCCCTGTGGGACTTCCCCCGGGGCACGCTCTACCGGCGCGAGGCCGCCGCCTACCTTGTCTCTGAGGGCCTGGGCTTCGACTTCGTGCCGCCCACCGTCGTGCGCGATGGCCCCTACGGCGTGGGTATGCTGCAGCTCTTTATCGCCAACGACGAGGAGTCGCACCTCTTCACCTTGCTGAAGGAGGGCGGCTACGAGGAGACGATCCGCCGCCTCTGCGCCTTCGACTGTCTGATCAACAACGCCGACCGCAAGAGCGGTCACGCCCTCAAGGGCCTCGACGGCAGGCTCTGGGCGATCGACCACGGGATCTGCTTCCACTTCGAGCCCAAGCTGCGCACCGTGCTCTGGGATTTTGTCGGCGAGCGGCTGCCCCGCGATGTGACCGAGGCGCTCTGCCAGCTGCGCGCCCGCCTCAACGCGGGTGACGAGATCGCGCGGCTGCTCGACGAGCTGCTCGAGAAGAATGAGGTGCGCGCGATGCAGCGCCGCCTCGATCGCCTGATCGATAGCGGCAAGTTCCCCACGCCCGGCTCGGGGCCGAATGTGCCCTGGCCGCCGGTGTGATCCCAGTTTCGTTCCCCAGCCCTTCATACTCAGTTCACAATTCCTCCGTATCCTGAGGCTATCGATAAGCGCTAAGTGTACGGGAGGAATACAGATGGAGCGTAACCGGAACTGGCTTGGCCTGATCGCTCTGGTGCTTGGGGGCCTGGCCCTTGTGGTGGCCCTGGGCGGGCGCTTCGGCCCCCATATGGCCTATAGCTATCAGGCGGCCGTCCCCGCCGTCCCCGCCGCCCCCGCCCCTGACGCCCGCTTCGAGCGTGGCCGCGGCGGCCCGCCGGCCTTCTTCTCCCAGCGGGAGCCTCAGGGCATGGCCCGCGGCGACGAGAGCTTCGGCCGGGGCCACGGGCCTATGATGGGTCGCGGCTTCGGGCGCGGCCACGGCTTCGGCCCCCTGGGGCTTCTCTTTGGCCTGGTCAACCTTGTGACCAAGCTGGTCGCGCTGGGCGTCCTGGCGTGGCTGCTGCTGCGGCTCTTCCAGCAGCGTCGCAACGGGCCGCCCCCCGCAGCCCCCACGACGCCGGCCGGGCACGACCCCCGCGTCGAGTAGGTGCGTCTCGCTGCGCTCGCCCGGGTGAGCGCAGCGAGCGCTCACCCCCAGCG
>JAAXUL010000835.1 GCA_013336035.1 Chloroflexales bacterium | reverse complement strand
TCAGCAAGGTGCGCCGATGGCCGCTCTTCCCAAGGATATGCATGTGCTCGTCGTCGCGGGTCAGGTCAAGATCGTCGACATCAAGCTGGAGCGCCTCGCTGATGCGCAGCCCGGTCTCGGCGAGCAGCCGAAAGAGGAGCTGGTCGCGCAGGTGGTCGCGCGGGATGACCTTCAGCACCGCGTCAATCTGGTCGCGTGGCACCCCGCGCGGCCCTGGCTCTGGCACCTTCACGCGGTCAAGCTTCATGAGCGGGTTCGCGTCAAGCAGGTCCTGTTTGACCGCCCAGCTCAGAAAGCTGTTGAGCGCGGCCATCGTCCGCGCACGGCTCGCCGGACTCCGGCCATCCCGGCGCGCTAGGGCTGCCCGCACCGCAGTAACGGAGATCGTCCCAACCGAGCCAGTGTGGCAGGCGACCAGGTGATTGAGCTCCGTCCGATACGCGCGCGTGGTGTGGGGCGAGCATTCGGCGCGCTGCAGGTCGGCGAGGAAGCGCGCGATAGCCTCGGGAAGCGGCAGCGTCTCCATCAGCGCCTCGTTCCTGTGATAATCCTGAGGTAGCGGCACGTCCCGGGACGGAGCCGAAGGCGTCCCAATGCAGGGTGGTTACGGCGTTTACTGTGAGAACGTTCATTCTCACAGCAATTCGCGCCCACCCCTGAGGCACCTATGCCTGTCGACTTCCTCTCGCCGACCCAGGAGGCACGCTACGCCGCCTTCCCCGCGCCGCTCACCGCCGACGATCTCGCCCGCTCCGCCTTTTTGGATGCCACCGACCGGGCCGTGCTCAGCGCGTTGCGTGCCGATCATACCCGCCTTGGCTACGCCGTGCAACTCGCCACCGTCCGCTGCACCGGGGCTTTTCGCACCCAGGTCGCCGATGTGCCGCCGGCCCTGATCGACACCCTTGCGCGCCAACTCCAGATCACGCCCGCCGATCACATGGCCCGCTATCAGGACTCGCAGATGCGCTGGCAGCACCTGCAAGACATACGTCAGCGCTATGGCTATGTCGCCTACACAGACCCTCAGCGCGGCTGGCGCTTTCTGCGCTGGCTCTTTACCCGCGCCTGGCTTGGCAGTGAGCGCCCGAGCTTGCTATTCGAGCGGGCCGTGAGCTGGCTGCGCGCCGCGAAGGTGATGCTCCCAGGGATCACCACCCTCGAACGCGATGTCGCCCGCGTGCGCGACCGGGCGAGCGAACGGCTCTGGCGCCTCCTGGCGCGCGACCTTACCGCAGCACAGTGCCAGCAGCTCGATGCGCTCCTGGCCGTCACTCCCGGCGCAACGCTCACCCCTTCGAGCAGATCCGCACGCTGCCCAGTACCCCCAGCGGCCAGGGCCTCCTCGATGCCCTCACCCATCTGGACACGATCCGCGACCTACCCCTTGCCCCCGCCCTCCCTGGCCACCTGCCCCCCTGCCCCCCAACCGCCTTCATGCGCTGGCCCGCGTTGCCCTGACCGCCAAAGCCCAAACGCTCGCCCGCCTGGCCGATACGCGCCGGGCCGCGACCCTCCGTGCGGCGCTGCACATCCTGGTCGCCCTGGCCCATGACACCGTGCTTGATCTGCTGGATGCCGTCTTCACCGCGCTGCTCAGCGAGGCAACCAAAGCTGGCGTCCAGACCCGCGTGCGCACGCTGGCGGATCTCGACGCCGCCGCCCTCGCTCTCGCCGAGGTGGCGATGATCCTGCTCGACGGCACGCTTCCCGACCCCGACGTGCGGGCGGCTGTGGCCGCGCAGTTCCCCGCCGAGGCGCTGGAGCACGCGATCGCGCAGGTGCATGCCCTGGCCCGCCCACCCGCCGATACCACCTACGCGGCCCTGGTTAGCCGCTACCGGCGGGTCAGCCGCTTCCGTCCGCGGCTGCTTGCCACGCTGCAGCTCGACGCCATCCCCGCTGGCAAACCCGTGCTGCGGGCCTACCAGTATCTCCAGCGGGTCGAGGGACGGCGCGGCGCGACCCTGCCCGCCGCGCCGTTGCAGGTCATCACCCCGGCCTGGCGCCCCTATGCCCTTACCGCCGCCGACCACGCCGACCGCATCGGCTATACCTACTGCGTGCTCGACCGCCTGGTTACGGCCCTGCGGCGACGCGAAGTCTTTGTCGCGCCCAGCCTGCGCTATGCTGACCCGCGCCTGGGCCTGCTCCATGGCGCGGCCTGGGAGGCCGCCCGGCCGCAGGTCTGCCGCGCGCTCAACCAGCCCGTGCGCGGCGAAGATGCCGTCGCGCAGCTCACCGCCGCGCTCGCGACCGCGTATCAGACCACCGTCGCGGCGCTGCCGGCCAACCACGCCGTCACGATCAGCACGGTGGTGGGCAAGCCCGAGCTCGTGCTCAGCCCGCTGGAACGCCTCGATGAGCCGGCCAGCCTGCTCGCCCTGCGCGACCAGGTCGCCAGTCTGCTGCCGCGGATCGACCTGCCCGCCCTGCTGCTCGAATTCCATCAGCGTACCAGCTTCCTCGATGCCTTCACCCACCTCAGCGAGCGCGACGCGACGGTTGATGATCTGGCGATCAGTCTCTGCGCGCTGTTGATCGGCGATGCCTGTAATATCGGCCTGGCCCCGCTGGTCAGCCCGAGCATCCCGGCGCTGCAGGACGACCGCCTGCGTTGGGTGCAGCAGCACTACCTGCGCAGCGACACGCTGCTGCGTGCCAACGCGCGCCTGGTCGAGGCCCACAGCCGGCTGGCGCTCAGTCAGCACTGGGGCAGCGGCGAGGTTGCCTCAGCCGACGGCGTGCGCTTTGTCGTGCCCTTTCGCACGGTCCATGCGGCGGCCAACCCAAAGTACTTTGGCCCCGAGCGCGGCGTCACCTTCTACAATCTGACCGCCGACCAGTACACCGGCCTCCACGGCGTGGTCGTCACCGGTACGCTGCGCGACTCGCTGGTGCTGATCAGCGTCCTGCTCGGGCAACAAACCCCGCTGCATCCCCATGAGATCATGACCGACACCGGGGCCTACGCCGACGTGATCTTCGGCTTACTCTGGCTGCTGGGCTACCAGTTCAGCCCGCGGATCAGCGACATCGGCGGCACCCGCTTCTGGCGCATCGACGGCACCGCCGACTATGGGAAGCTCAGTGACCTGGCCCGCCATCGCGTCCACACCGCGCTCATTGCTGAACACTGGGACGACCTGCTGCGCATCGCCGGCTCGTTAACCCTGGGCGCCTGCCATATCGAGTCGCTGATGCGCACGCTCCAGCGCGGTACCCAGCCAACCAAACTCGCCCGCGCCCTGCAGGAGCTGGGGCGCGTGATCAAGACGCTCTTCCTGCTGAACTACCTCCACGACGCGGCGTATCGCCGGCGCATTTTGACCCAGCTCAACCGCGGCGAGAGCCGGCATCGGCTGGCGCGCGTGGTCTTCTACGGCCAGCGGGGCGAGCTGCGGCAGCGCTACCGCGAGGGGCAGGAGGATCAGCTCCACGCGCTGGGGGTGGTGGTGAACGCGATCATCGTCTGGAACACGCTGTATATGGAACGGGCCATTGCCCACCTGCGCCAGACCGGTCAGCAGGTAGCGGAGACGGACATTGCCCGGCTGGCACCCCTGAACTACGCCCATATCAACGTCCTGGGCCGCTACACGTTTGCCCTTCCCGAGCCGATCACCAAGGGCGAGTGGCACCCGCTCCGAACCACTGGTATAGGATAGGCCTCCCTACACGTTCTCACTTATTCGTGTTTTCCGTTCCATTTCTACCAGGAGCCCATCCGGGCCGACCCCGACGTGGGGGCGACCCCGATCATCGCGCTGACGGCCCTGGCGATGCCGGGCGACCGCGAGCGCTGCCTGGCGGCGGGGGCGACCACCTACCTGGCCAAGCCGGTGAGCATCCACATCCTGCTGGCGGCCATCGCCGCAGCGCTCGCCGGCCCCTATCCAGGGCGTACCGCCGCATGAGCTGGTATCTCACGGGAAAGCTTTCCATCGCAGAGCACCCTACGGCATGGCGGCGCGGTAAACGTCCTGCTCACGCCGGAGGAGCGGGCGCGGCTGATGGCACCGTAGACAGGATCGGGCGGGGGGAAGGAGCGGGGC
>JAAXUL010000834.1 GCA_013336035.1 Chloroflexales bacterium | reverse complement strand
CTCGCCCCTGGTGGGCGAGCATCTGGTTGGCCGCAGCAAGGCCTGGCAGAGCGTGCTGCGCCAGGTGGTCGAGGCGGCCTGCTTCACCGAGGCCCCCGTGCTGCTGCTCGGCGAGACCGGCACGGGGAAGGAGCAGCTGGCGCAGCTCATCCACCGGCTCGACGCGCGGCCCGACAAAGGCGACCTGGTGGTGGTGGACTGCACGACGATCGTGCCCGAGCTGGCGGGCAGCGAGCTTTTCGGCCACGAGCGCGGCGCTTTCACCAGCGCGGTGAGCGCCCGCGACGGCGCCTTCGCCCTGGCCGACGGCGGCACGCTCTTCCTCGACGAGATCGGCGAGCTGCCGCCCGCCCTGCAGGCCCAGCTGCTCCGCGTCACCCAGGAGCGCACCTACAAGCGGGTCGGCAGCAACACCTGGCGGCGCACGGAGTTCCGGCTCGTGTGCGCGACCAACCGCGACCTGGCGGCGGACGAGGGCGAGGGGCGCTTCCGACGCGACCTCTACTACCGCATCGCCGGCTGGGTCTGCCGGCTGCCGCCGCTGCGCGAGCGCCGCGAGGACATCATCCCCCTGGTGCGCCACTTTATGGGGCAGCTCAGGCCGGGCCACGAGCCGCCCGAGCTCGATGAGCCGGTGCGGGCCTACCTGCTGAGCCGCGACTACCCCGGCAATGTGCGCGACCTGCGGCAGCTGGCGGCGCGCCTGCACTACCGCCATGTCGGCCCCGGGCCGCTCACGGCGGGGGTGATCCCCGAGGCCGAGCGCCCCGGCGAGCCGGCCGCCCCGCTGTGGTACGGCGGCTCATTCGAGCAGTCGATCCGGCGCGCCCTCAGCGCGGGCGTGGGCATCCGCGAGATCCGGCGGGCCGCCGAGGAGACGGCGGTGCGCCTCGCCATCGCCGACGAGGGCGGGAACCTGCAGCGGGCGGCCCAGCGGCTCGGCGTCACCGACCGGGCGCTCCAGCTGCGGCGGGCGGCCCGGCGGCAGTCCGACGACGAGGAGGCCGACGCGGCGTAGGCGCCCTCTGGGCCTACCCGGCCTGGTGGAGGCCGCCGGGCCGCGCCGCGCCGCTCGGCGGGCCTTGCGCGGGGGCCAGCAGGCGCAGCAGGTTGCCGCCGAGCACGCGCCGCTCGTCACGGGGGGCGAGCCTGAGCGCGCGCACCTTGGCCAGCTCGAGCCCGGGGTGGAGCCAGGGGCCATCGGAGCCGAAGAGCACCTTGCTCGCCCCGGCCCGGCCCACCGCCTGCTCGAGCAGGTCGAAGCGGCGCACGCCGGAGGTGTCGGTGAGCACGTTCGGGTGGCGCTCCAGATGGTCGATCAGGGCCAGCTGGGCGCGCCAGTCGTCGGCGAAGCTGCCGAGGTGGGGGATGATAAAGGGCAGGTCAGGGTACTCGGTCGCCAGGAGCTCTACGACCTCGACCTCGCCCATCACGTCGTAGAGCACGGGCAGGCCGTGGGCCCGCGCCGCCTCGCAGATCTCGCGGGTGATGCGGGCGTCGTGGCGGTGCACCTTGAGCCCGCGCAGGCCCATGGCCACGGCCTCGGCCACCATCGCGCGCACCCGCCCGCGGTCGCGGGCGGGGTGCACGAAGGCGAAGCCGTAGAGCCGCCCAGGGTGCGCGGCGACGAGCCGGGCCACGGCCCGGTTGGCGGCGCGGTAGTCGCTGTGGAAGGGCGGGAAGATGACCGTGCGCTCGATCCCGGCGGCAGCGGCGCGCTCTAGGTAGCGGCCCAGTGGCGCGTCGGTGTCCCACGGGCCGGTCAGCCCGTCGCCCTTCCCGGCGTGGCAGTGGCAGTCGACGATCATGGGATAACCGCCACGGGGCTGCCGCCCGATGCGTGCGGCATCTTGGCCAGCCGGCCGTTGAGCACCTTCAGCGGCAGCCCGTCGTCGGGTATGGCCGTCAGCGAGGCCTGGACGGCCTGGTAGTAGGCCTGCCCCAGTTTACTAGGCTGGTAGAGCTTATCGAGGGCGCCCGGCCGCGTGGTCCGGCTGCTGATCGCGCCGCTCCCGGGCTGGCGGTGACTCGCGCCGTGAACAGCCCAGGTGCAGGGCGTCGTCGGCCGCTGGCTGCGGATGCGCTCGGTGATGCTGCGTAGGTATTTGAAGGCGATGAGCTGCAGGCCGCTCTGGCGATCATAGACGGGGATGTGGCTGAACCAGGTCGGGATGTTCGCATCACACTGCCATGTGCCAATGTCGATGCGCAGCTGGGCGGGCGGCTGGTGCAGCAGGGACGCGGCGAAGCGGCACAGGCTCTCCCAGTAGACGTCATCGACGCCGCGCGGGCGCTGCTTCGCCTTGCCGCCGGTGACCGTATAGGCGGCCCAGCCCGAGCCCGCGTTGTAGGCCTGGAACGCGAGCGCCACATACCCGCTGAAGCGGCGCAGATTATCCGCTAGCTCCTGGACCCCCGTGGCGATCTGCACGGCGAGGCGGCGGCGGAACTCGCTCGCCAGGCGGCTGCTCAGCGTCGCATCGGCGGTCGGGTCGCTCTCGGCGAGCCCCAGCAGGGCTAGCTTGAGGGGCCGCGGGATGCGCGGGATGTGGCTCTGCCGCACGCCCGATGTGGTCTGCATCACGCCGTCGGGATGCTTGATCAGCCGCACGCCGCCCTCGTGCTCCAGAATGGTGTAGCCAAGGCGCCAGGGGATAGCGTGGTGCTGACTGATGATCTGCACGATCTCCAGGGCGTTGGCGACGGTAGGAGCCGTGGTCGGCCCGCTCAGGGCCCTCAGGCGGCTCAGGCCTGCCGGCGGGGGCGGGGCGGCGGGGCCAGCGCCCAGGGGCGGGCCGCTGCTGCTGGCGCGGCTGGGCGCGCCCCAGAGGCTGTCGATGAACGCCTCGCCCTCGCCCTGGCCGTGGTGGTGGGCCGGCGCGCCCAGGGCCATCAGCTCGCCCTCGAGCTCATCGCTCAGCTCGCCGTCGCCGGGCAGGCCCTGGCGGCGCTGAAAGCTGCGCACCGCGCTGCGCACCGCCGGGCTCATGCGGCCGTCCTCGGGCAGGCGCAGGCCGAGGGCGCCATTGAGCGCGCGCTGGAGCCAGCGGGTGTGCTCGGGGCTCTCGGGGTCCAGCGCCTCAGGCTCGGGCGCCTGCTCGAGCTCGGGGCTGGGCCTGGCGGCGCCCCAGGTGCGCCACAGGTCGGGGATGGGGTTACCGCTGCCGACCTTAAAGCCCGGCCCGCCGTCCTTCAGGCCCAGGTTGTTGATGGCCCACTGGCCGACGTGGTACCAGATATCGGGGCCCGGGTCGTTCTCGCGGCTGGCGCTCGACTGACGGTGGGCGAGCACGGTGGTCAGCCCCATGGTGCGGATGAGATGCCGGATCAGGAGGCGCCCGGCCTCGATCTGCTCCTTCGTAACCTTGTGGCAGCCGAACTTTTGCGCCGACCAGCACTTGCCGCGGGTGTTGGGGAAGTTGCCGGCGAACTCGACCGCCACGCTGCCGCTGTTGAAGCCGTTCGAGGCCCAGAGCAGGGCCGCGACGGGGTGCAGCTGCAGGATCTTGCCGTCGGGCAGGATGGCGAAGTGGGAGTTGACCTTGTCGTACTTCGTCGGGTCGCTGCCGCGGCTGAAGGCCATCTGGTGCAGCACCAGCGCCTTGACCTTGCTCATGTCGCGAGGCTTGCCCTTGCGGTAGTCTTTGGGCGAGTTGGCAGTCCGGTCGATGATGCGCCCGCTCCCGGTAATGGCGCCCACGGTGCTGCTCACCCCGCTGCTGACCGTGTCCCAGAGGCTGCCAAGAAATAGCTCCTCGCCGCCCTCGGGCGGGGCGCCGCCGACCGCCCGCGCGAGGGCGGCCTCGGTGGGCGGCCCGACGATCCCGTCCTCGGGCAGGCCCTCGCGGCGCTGAAAGGAGCGTACGGCGCTGCGCACCGCGGGCGTCATCACGCCATCGATGGGCAGGCGCAGCCCGAGCGCCCGGTTGAGCGCGCCCTGCGCCCAGCGGGTGTGCTCGCTGCCGGCCTCTACGGGCTCGCCGCCGAGGCCCAGGTCGTAGAGCGGGCGAGCGCGGCGGCAGCGGGCGCAGCCGCAGCCCGAGGCGTGCCCGCCGAG
>JAAXUL010000833.1 GCA_013336035.1 Chloroflexales bacterium | reverse complement strand
GGCCTGGCGGGCAGCGGCGTGCTGCCGGTGCTCGTACTCGTGCCGGTGCTCGTGACCGCCCTGCTGGTCGATTGGCGCGGCCTGCTTGTCATTGGCGCCATCAGCGTGATTCTGGTGGGGGGCATCGCCGCCCTCGAGCAGAGTGGCACGCTGCTCGGCGGCAGCGCGCCGGTGGTCGTCTCACCGATCCAGCTCGCCCTCCGCCTGCTCGGCCTCACCCTGAGCCTGAGCGTGCTCGCCCAGCTGGTCGTCCAGACCTACCGGCGCGAGCTCACGGCGCGGGCCCGCGCGACCGAGGAGCGCGCGGCGGCCCTGGCGCGCTCGGAGCAGGCCTTCCGCAGTCTGGCCGACGACGCGCTGGTCGGCATCTTTCGGACCACCCTGGACGGCCAGTGGCACTATGCCAACCCGGCGCTGGCCCAGCTGCTCGAGTTCGCCGCACCCGCCGAGCTGATGCGCCAGCCCGCCAGCAGCATCTATCAGCAGCCGCAGGACCGCGAGGCGCTCATGGCGCGCTTGCAGCGGGGCGAGCAGCTGGTCAATCACGAGCTGGCGCTGCGCACGCGCACGGGCACGGAGCGCATCGTCCTCGCCAACATGGCCCTGCACGGCGAGGTGCTCACCGGCATGATGCTCGACATCACGGCGCGCACGCAGGCCGAGCGTATCCGCGAGCGCTATCAGCTGCTCGCCGCTCACGCGCGCGACATCGTGCTCTTTGTGCGCCCCGACGGCCGGATCATCGAAGCGAACGCCGCCGCCGTCGCGGCCTACGGCTACGATCGGGCCGCCCTCTGCACGATGCACATCGGTGACTTGCGCGACCCCACGACCCACCCCCAGGTCACGACGCAGATGGCCCAGGCCGATCAGGCGGGCATCCGCTTCGAGACCGTGCATCGCCGCCAGGATGGCACGACCTTCCCGGTCGAAGTTAGCTCGGTCGGCGCGGACATCGGCGGCGAGCGGCTGCTGCTCAGCATCATTCGCGACAGCAGCGAGCGCGCCCAGGCGAGTGCGGAGCAGGCCCACCTGACGGCGCAGCTGGCTCAGGAGCGGGCCCTGCTCACAGCGGTCCTCCAGCAGTTGCCGGCGGGCGTCGGGATCGCCGAGGCGCCCGCGGGCCAGCTCATCCTCGGCAACGCGCAGCTGGAGGGCAGCTGGCGCCATCCCTCGCTCGCGGTCACTGAGAGTAGCGGCCAGCAGACCGCCCACAGCTACCACCTCGACGGGCGGCCCTACCAGCCCGCCGAGTGGCCGCTCACCCGGGCGCTCACCAGCGGCGAGGTGGTGCCCCGCGAGCTGATCGCGATTGAGCGCGGTGACGGAACCTGCGGCATGATCGAGGTCGGCGCGGCGCCGGTGCGGGGTGCCGATGGGCAGATCGCGGCCGGCGTCATCATGGCCCAGGACGTGACCGAGCGGGAGCGGGCCGCGCGGGGCCAGGTGTTTCTGGCCGAGGCGAGCGTGCTGCTGGCCGCCTCGCTCGACTACCACCGCACCCTGGGGAGCGTCGCCCGGCTGGCGGTGCCGCGGCTGGCCGACTGGTGCCTGATCCACCTCCAGGACCCGGACGGGGTCGCGCGGCTGGTGGCCTTTGAGCACGCTGCTCCCCGCCACCACGCGCTACGGGCCGACCTGGAGCGCTGGTACACCCTGGCCCCTGAGGCGCCCTCGCATATCGCCCAGGCCATGCGCAGCGGGGCGCCCCGCCTGGTCGCCACCATCCGTGAGGAGCATCTGGCGGCCGCGGCGGTCGACGCGGAGCACCTGGCGGCCCTCCACCAGATGGGGATGCGCTCGGGCATCATCGTCCCGCTGGTGGTGCAGCAGGCCGTGGTCGGCGCGCTGACCCTGATCGCCGCCGAGTCGGGGCGGCACTACGACCCCGTCGATCTGGCGCTGGCCGAAGAGCTGGCGCAGCGGGCGGCCCAGGCGATCACCCACGCCCGGCTCTACGCGGCCGAGCAGCAGGCCCACGCCGAGGCGGAGGCTGCCGTCCAGCTGCGCGACGAGTTTCTCGCGGTGGCGTCGCACGAGATCCAGACGCCCCTGGCCGCGCTGCTCGGCACCACCCAGCTGATGCAGCAGCGCGACGCCCGCGAGGGCCTGCTGGCCGAGCGCGAGCGGCGCAGCCTCACCACGCTGGCGACCCAAGGGCGCCGGCTCAATCGCCTGATCGCCAATCTGCTCGACGTCACCCGCCTTAGCGCGGGCCGGCTGGCCCTGCAGGTCGGCCCGGTGGACCTGCGCGTGCTGGTGAGCCAGCTGATCGAGGAGCTGCGGGCGACCACGACCCGCCACCCGCTGGAGCTGCACCTGCCCGAGGCGCCGCTCATCCTCAGCGGCGACGCGCTGCGGCTGGAGCAAGTGGTCGCTAATCTGCTCCAGAACGCGCTGAAGTACAGCCCCTACGGCGGCGCGGTGCAGGTCGAGCTGGCGCAGCGGGCGGCGGAGGCGGTGCTGACGATCAGCGACCAGGGGATCGGCATCCCGGCTGAGGCCCTGCCGCAACTGTTCACGCGCTATTATCGGGCGCCGAATACGGCGGCCGCTCAGATCGCGGGCCTGGGCATTGGCCTGTTCGTGGTTAAAGAGCTGGTCGAGCGCCACGGCGGGACGGTCAGCGTGACCAGCGTCGAAGGGCAGGGCAGCACCTTCACCGTCACGCTGCCCCTGACGCCCTCGCACTGAGCCTGTCAGACGCGAGGCTGACCGCGCGCCCGCGCCTGGCAGCACCGGGGTGCGGGCGGGCGTGGGGGCTATGAGGGCGCGGCGCTCAGGCGCCCGGCGTGCTGCTCGACGAGGTTCTGGATGAGCGCGAGGAGGAGATCAAGGTCAGCGGGTTGGCCGACCAGCGCAGCCTGCAAGCGCCTGGCGAGTCCGCGCTGGCACTGTAACACGACCTCATCGGCGGTGAAGATGATCACCCCCATATGGGCCGTGGTCGCGTCTGCACGCAGCCAGGCCAGCAGCCCTAGCCCAGCCTCTGCCTGCTCCAGATGGGCATCGGTAATAACTAGATCGGGCCGGTGACCCATGACCGCCGCGACAGCGGCCCGCGCGTTGGCGCAGCTGATGACGGCATAACCCTCGCCCCGCAAGAGGTGGCTCAGCAGCTGGGTAATCGCGGCATGGGGCGTCGCAACGCGGAGTGACGACGCACGTGCCGCGAGCCAGGCAGGTGTCCCCACCAGCAGCGAAGCAGGAAAGAGCGACCAATGATGACCCCCGTGTCCGCTACCACCCCCCGGGTCCTGCTCATAGATGATGATGCCGGGCTCCGCGCGCTGCTGACCGAGCTGATCGAGGACAGCGGGTTCGTCGCCCTCGATGCGGTCCATGGGCAGGAGGCGCTGGCGATGCTGCGCCAGCAGCCGGTCTCGCCGTGCCTGATCCTGCTCGACCTGATGATGCCGGTGATGAACGGCTGGGAGTTCCGCCAGGCCCAACGGGCCGACCCGGGCCTGGCGACTATCCCGGTGATCGTGCTCTCGGCCCGGACCGACGTGCAGACCAGCGCGCAGCCGCTGGCCGCGCAGGCCTACCTGAAGAAGCCGGTGGATATCGTCCACCGGCAAGAGCTGGTGGCGCAGCACTGTGCCTGACGCCGCGCCGGACACATGCACATACAAGGCCTGATCGCACTTTTCCCGGAAAACGTGCGATCAGGCCTTGATGGGCCGCCACCAGAGGACGCATTGGTATGCACGCTCGCTGGTTTCATCGCCTCATGCACCTGCCCATCCGCGACCCCATGGCGCGACGGCAGGCCCCACTGCTCCTCCTGGTGCTCGTCTGTCTGTTCGCCCTGTCGCTGCTGCGCCTGCTGTTCTTCTTTGCGGTGGATCAGGCCACGATTGGCACGATGCCCACCCTCGCCGTCGACACCATCTCCCTCCTGGCGCCAGCCGTGGCCATCGCACTCCTGTGCCGTGGTCACTTTGCCGCCGCGACCCTGCTGGCCGCGGTCGCCATGCTCCTCACCATCCTCATCGCCACGCTCGCGAATGGCCTCCGCCACAGCGGCATGTTGCCCCTGGTCTTCGCGCTGCCCC
>JAAXUL010000832.1 GCA_013336035.1 Chloroflexales bacterium | reverse complement strand
AGGAGCCGCCAGGGGCGCGCTACTATTGTGGCCAGACTGGCCCTTGCCTATGTGAGGAGCCCCCATGACCGGAACTGCGGCGTGGGAACGGCGGGCGGTGGAGATCGTGCGAAACGGCTTAGGCGCCACACCCTGGTAACATTGGAAAGGTATGCTGGAGCGATGAAGACCACGTGCTCTTTGGGCGCTCATGCGCTGGCGCTGCTCCTATGCGCTCGCTCCTGACCCGCTACAACCCCCTGCTCTTCCTGGCGCTGGCCGTCGCCCTCGCCTACCACGGCTCCCTTCTCCTCAGCGGCACCTACACCCATACGTACGACGCGTTCGTGCATATCTTCTTCGCCGACCACTACGCCCGGGCCTGGTTCGATCACTGGGAGCCGCGCTGGTACACCGGCTTCCCGATGACTAGCTACCCGCCCGGGTCGCAGCAGTCGATCGCTCTGCTCTCGTACCTAGTGGGTCTCAAGACCGGCTTCGTGATCGTGGCCCTCTGCGCGGTGCTGAACGTCACCCTGGGCATCTATCGCTTCTCGAAGATCTGGGTGAGCGAGGAGGCCGCCGGCTACGCCGCGCTGCTGCTGGTCTTCGCCTCGTGCACCGCCGAGACCGTGCGCTGCCCACGATGTTCTCGCTCGGCTTCCTGCTCAACGCCCTGCCCTTCGTGCAGCGCTGGCTCGACGAGGGCCGGGTGCGCTGGCTGCTCACGGCCTGGCTGCTCAACGCCGCCACCACCGCCGGCCATCACGTCACCACCCTCTTCGGCGCGGTCTTCTTCGTGGCGCCGGTGATCGTCGCCTCGCTCGTGGCGGCCTTCCGCCAGCCGCTGCCGGACGAGCCCCCGCAGCATCCGTCCCGTGTCACCTGGGCCGCCCTGCGGCCGCTCGTCGTCCGGCGCGTGCGCCGGGTGCTGCCGGCAACCTTCCGCGCCGCACGCGCGCCTGGCCGATGACCCTCTCCCTGGCGATGCTGGTGTTCCTCGGCACTGGGGGCACGACGCCTTTCCCGAAGATGCTCCTGCGCGGGGCCTTCGATGTGCTCACGCTCGACCGCTTCACCTTCTGGGCGACGATCACCATGCTGCCGCTCGTCGGCGAGTTCGTCGTCAGCCTGCGCCATCGCGGCCTGGCCAAGTATCTGCGCGAGCAGTTCGGCGACATCACCTGGCGCCTCGTCCAGATCAGCCTGGTCTTCGCCTACCTCGTGATCTCGATCTTCGTCGCCAACCTGACCCAGTTCCGCCGCTTTCAGCCCGACCCGATCGACTTCCAGCCGATCGTCACCTTTCTCGCCAAGGACGAGCACTGGCGCTGGCGCTTCCTGACCCTCGGCTTCGGCGACCAGATGGCCTGGCTCTCGGCCCAGACCACCGCGAACTCGGTCGACGGGAACTATCACTCGGCCCGCCGCCTGCCCGAGCTGACCTCGACGCCCGTCGAGCGCCTGGAGGGCGCTAAGTACAGCGGGGTGCCCGGCATCGGCTCGCTCCAGCAGTTCCTGGCTGTGCCCGACAAGTACAACCTGAAGTTTGTCTTCTCTAACGACCAGTTCTACGACCCGCTGCTGTTCTTCTCAGGCTGGCACCGGCTTCAGCGCCTCGAGAACGGGATTATGGTCTGGGAGCGCGAAGATATCCCGCCTATGCCGGAGGTGCTGCCGCGCAAGGAGATCCCGATCTACCAGCGGGTGATGTGGGGCACCGTGCCCCTGGCGGCCATCGTCGCCGCCCTGATCGCCTTCTCCTCGCCCATCTGGCTGCCCTACCTCCGCTGGCTGCTCAATCTGAATGAGGGCGGCGGCCTGCACACACCCCTGCACCTCCGCAGCCGGCTCTGGCGGCTCCTTGGCTGGCCCTTCCGCTGGACGAGGGAACTGGTACGCCCACCGCGAGGCCTTCCGCCAGATCGAGGTCGTGATCGGCGAGGAGATCAGCACCACCGACGGGCACATGCTGGGCCTCTTCCTGCGCGAGCCGGTGCCGCCGCACCTCAGTCCGGCCGAGACGGTGCACGCCATCCACGCCCAGGGCGGACTCGCAATCGCGGCCCACCCCTTCACGCACCTGCTCTGGTTTGGCGATCTGAAGGGCATCGGCCGCCAGATCGCCGAGCTGCCCCTCGACGGGGTCGAGGTGCTCAACTCAGTGCCCACCGAGCTCTACGCCAACTGGATCACCGCGGCCTACAACGCGCGCACGCGCCGCCACACCCCGGTCGGTGGCAGCGACTGTCACTACCTGCCCATGCTTGGCCGCACCTATACCCGCTTCGCCGGCAGCAGCGCCGCCGATCTCCAGACCGCTATTCGCGAGAAGACAGCGCGCCCCGGCGGTGCGGTGAACGGCCCGATCACGGTTGCGCGCTTCGTGCGCGACCAGCTGCGGCGGCGCCAGCTGTCGCTGGCCCTGACGAATGACCACCGCTATCGCCAGCGCGCGCCGGGCCTCACGATCGAGATCGAGGAGCGCCGCGACGCCCCGACCGCGGTGCTGCACTGCAGCGGGCAGCTCACCCACGCGAACGCCGATCGCTTCAAAGCGGCAGTGACCCGCCTGCTAGAGGGGCAGATCACCCGGCTGGTGGTCGACCTGGCCCAGGTTTCCTTCCTCGATAGCGCCGGGATCGGCGGGCTCGTGGCGGCGATGAAGCGCGCCCGCGCCGCTGGAGGCGACCTGGCCCTCTGCGCGCTACCGCAGCCGGTCGCGATGACGCTGCGCCTGGTGCACCTCGACAAAGCCCTCGGCATCTTCCCGACCGAGGCAGCAGCGCTTGGGGCGCTCGCCACCCTGGCCGCGCAGCCGTCCACCGACCCGGCGATGCACATTCCAGGCGTGTCGCGCTGACGAGCCCCGGCGGTCCTCCGATGGTGGGGTGGGCGCCTTTGCCGCGCCCGCTCAGCGCATCGTAGCGTAAGCCACCCGCCGAGGTCCTGTTCCTGCTCAGGGCTGCGGGGCGCTCTACCGGGCCGTAGGTACAAGCCGCGCGAGGCCGCGGTAGATGGCCGCGCCCACCAGCACGCCGAGCGCGATCGCCGTGATCGCGATCGCCGTATCGATCAGCGGGGCGCTCCCGACCTCCCGGCCACCGCTGGCGAGCTCCGTCAGGCTGATCAGGGCCGCCGCCCCGGGCACCAGCAGCCAGAAGGCGGGCAGAAACGCGACAAAGGCCGGCGGCCCGCCGATCCGCTCGCTGACCAGCACGACGAGCGCCATCACCAGCCCGCCGACGAAGCCGCTCAGCTCCGCCCCGAAGAGCGCGGTGCCGAGCTGCTGGCCGAACCAGGCCGCGTACAGCGACAGCAGGATCCAGGGCAAGGCGCCCTGCGGGGCCGAGAAGAACAGAAAGACGCCGAGGCCGAAGATCGCCACGCCGAGGGGCGGGGCATACCAGCCGATCTGGTTCAGGGCCAGGCTCTGCCCGATCTGCGCCGACGGCACGCCGAGCAGCTGCACCGCGGCGGCGATCCCGAAGTAGAGCAGCGCGACCTGCAGGATGCCCGCGATCAGGCGACTCGACCCGGAGGTGATGTCGCCGTAGGCGAGCTCGACGACCGAGAGCGTCAGGGCCGCGCCGGGGAGAAAGGTGACCAGCGGCGGGATCAGCAGCCGCAGCGGCCGCGCCTCCGGCGTGAAGTCGATCAGGGTGAATGCGCCGAGCGTGACCAGAAAGGCCGCGAGCACGGGCAGCACCACCTCAAGCGTCTCCATCCTGCGGCTCACCAGCCGCAGCAGGCCGACGAAGGTTCCGGCAACCAGCGCGCTCAGGAGCGAGATCGGGGTCGGCTGGAAGATCAGCGCCAGGCCCAAGACCAGGATGGTGTGGCCAAGAAAGTTGACCCAGGCCGGAAGCCGCGGTTGCGCCGCGGTGATCCGGCTGAGCTTCTCGGTCGCCGCGGCCAGATCCATTCCGCCGCGCTCGATCGTGTCCGCCAGCCGGTAGACGATGCTGATCTGGTCGAGGCGCAGACCGGTGCCCCGCAGCGGTCGCTCGGCAAGATGGGCCGGGGCGTCGTTGGCGATCTGGATCCAGAGGCCGGTGGTCAGCACGATGATGTGCGCG
>JAAXUL010000831.1 GCA_013336035.1 Chloroflexales bacterium | reverse complement strand
GCTGGTCGCACCTGTCTGCTGGTGATAGTAGCGGACAGGCGTGGTGACGCCAGCGGGCGACGCTCGGGTGCCGATTTTTAGACTGTAAAAGTGCCGAGTTCGTGACTGTAGTTTACACGCCGAGCGGGAAGGTGGCGGGCGGCACCAGATGAGCCAGTGTCGGCGCCGCGATCTGGAGGAGCAGCAACACGAGCGCCCAGATAAAGGTCAGCATACACGCCGCGCCAATCAGTCGAATCTGCCGACGGATATGGGCGACATCCGTCGTCGCGTATGCCCGCCAGAGCACGAGGCCGCTCAGCCCAAAGCTTACCAGGAATATCATTCGCACCGCATCGTGAAGAATCTCGAAGCGGATCGCCGTCGTCGGCAAGGCGAGCAGGAGCGGGATGCCGATGGCCTGAATCACGCCGAGCGTGATGAACAGGTACCGCCACATCCGCTGCTGTAGCGCGCCGCTGCCCGGGCGCAGGGGATACCAAAACTGCATCGCTACGGAGAACGGGGCCAGCACGGTGCACTGGAACCAGACCACGCCCACGGTGATGATGTATGAGGCGTTCTTGGTGAGCACGTAGAGGCCGAGCGAGCCGCCGAGCAGCGCCCAGAACCAGCCGGTTCGCCGCAGACGCACGTCGGTGGCGCGCGGCGAGGTGCCGAGCAGGAAGCCCGTGGCCCAGCAGATCAGCGCGATCAGCCCACGGATGACTCGTTCTGCCTGGAGCGGGAGCGACGGAGCGCCAGCGATCAGCACCAGGTTAAAGGTGCAGCCCTCACGCTCGATCACGACGGGCGTCGGCGTTCCCTCCCGCCAGGGCAGTGGTAGCAGCAGGAGCCGCGTATTCACTTGCTCCCAGGGGTAGCCGTAGATGTGAGTGATACGATCACCAGGCAGCATACCGGCATCGAACGCCGTTGTGCCGGGCAGAACCTCAAGCACACCTCCGGTGCTGATGTCCGCGTCGAAGCCGAGGTTGGGGAGCGGCCAGATCAGCGCCATAGCGCCGAGGATGATCGCCAGCAGGAGCAGCGCGGCAGGCTGGAAGAGGCGATCCCGGATCATGCCCGTCGCGGGCTCTGGCTGCTGGGAGCCATAGGTGAGGTACTCGGCGGCGCACCGAACATCGTATGAATCAGCTCTCCGATGATAGCCTGTGCGGCCGCAGGCAGGGGGAGAAGCACACCCGCAAGCGCCTGAGCGTAGTGAGCGTAAATCTGCGCCCAGATATGGGTGAGCGGCAGCTCCTCGGCTCGCTCCCCGAACTGAATAGCCCAGGCACTGGCCAGGGTTAATGCCTGCGGCTGGCTCGCCTGCGCTTCCCGGTCGTAGAGGTCGTCCTTGTACTGGAGCAGCATGCCCACAATAACGCCGGCCGTTGTTGCCGCCTCTACCTGCGCGGTATTGTCGGTGGCGGCACAGGCGCACCCACCCAGCGCCAGGGCGAAGGCCGCCCCGGTCTTCTGCGCGGCGAGCTCCTCGTAGCTGTCAAGCGATTGCTCGATGTCACCGGGTGCGCTCGTGGGGACGGTCAGATCGCGATACTGGCCAGTCGCAAGCTGCATAACGGTGGTAGACCACAGCCCGTGGAGGCGTACCGCACGCTCAGGCGGGAGCAGTGTCGCGAGCTCGCTCAGGCCGTGCGAGGCATCCGCGTAGGCACCGAATGCGAGCTGGTACTGGAGTGACGCTGGCAGGGTGGCGATCCACTGATCTCCCAGATCATCGTTGTCCTGCACGTGATCAAGCAGGAGGGTGGCGCTGTAAAGCCGCTCCCAGGCGTGCGCAAACCGCTCGCTGACCTCTGTGGTCGCGCCAAGCTCGACGCTGAGGCGCCGAAGTACGGTGAGCCAGTCCTCAGGTGGCCTCAGGATTGGTGGGCCTTCGTACAGCCTGGCAAGCGCAGTACGGAACTCAGTAGGGAGTGGGGGCACTATCACAAGTACTGCCTCCTCAAACTGTCGGCATCGACTAAAGGACAAGCAGTTCGGCGTGGCTCAATCTGGGATTGAGCCACGCCCTGCAGACAGAATTAACAGCCGCCGCGGCCACCACCCCACATGATGGGCTGGAGAAGAACGGGGCCGAGAAGCGCTGCGGTGGTGGCGATCTCGCGCAGCCGGGGTACGGCGCGAGCGACCTGAGACTGGATGGTGCTCCAGTCGCTATTCACGCTGGCCTGTTCACGTGGCTGCTCAGCGGCTATTTCCTGCGTCGTCGCCTCATGCTTCGGGCTCTTGTCCATACCTGCCTCCTTGGAGGCTCATCACTGCTCCACAGGGCGTGGGTCAGCGGGAGCCTGGTGTGTTGCCCCGTTGGGTCTACGAAGCGGGGGGGTGAACGGGAGCGGCAGTATAGCACAGGCGTTCAGTGAGATAAAGAGGTTATTTGACCTCATTTGTGCGACTGTCGCGGCCCTGTCTTGACCAATCCATACGATGGTCAGTCGTATGCAGAAGCTTCGCCTATTCCAGAGAGCCGTAGATGCGCCGATACCACTCGATCAGCTGGCGTCGGCTTTTGCATCCGGTTTTCTCAAACATGGCGTTGAAGAGGTTCTGGACAGAATGCGGCTTAATGTGCATCTGCCTGGCAATCTCTGGCGTCTCGAGGCCCTGGATGAAGAGCTTCAGGGCCAGGCTCTCTCGGGGGGTGAAGGCCGCGTCGGGGCGCGACTGCTCCAGGTGGCGCGCGACCGCCGGCGAGACGCAGAGCTCGCCCCGCGCGACGGCAATGATCGCCCGGATCAGGTCGCTCCCCATCTCGGTCTTGGTGACGTAGCCCCGCGCGCCGAGCTCGAGCAGCTCGGTGGCGTAATCGAGGTAGGTTGAGAAGATGATGACGGCGACTGTAGGGTAGTCGCGCCTCAGCCGCTGCATCAGGCTCAGCGCAGCGTCGCCCATCCCGCTCAAGTCGAGGATGAGCACATTGGGGTTGGTCTGCTGCAGCACGGGCGGCACCTGCGCGAAGGAGTCGGCTACGCCGACTAGCTCGACCGACTCATGAGTGTTCAGTACGTTCTTCAGCCCCTCGATCACGATCGGGTGATCGTCGGCAATGACGACGCGGATGACAGCAGTCATGGTGTTCCCCTGATGGGTGAGAGGCGCAGCAATGCTGCGCTCGGCGTGGTGTGGTCGCTTCACTTTACGTGAGCAGTTGAAAGTTAAAAAGAGGTTAAACAACCTCAATTGCAACCGTAGAACCTTGAACGGTCGCAATTGAGGTCTTTTCACATCTTCTCACCGGCAGCCCCCCTCGGTATGATGACGGCCCAATTTCGCTACGAGGAAGGAGCCCTGGTGTGAGTACTATCCTGGCTCGATGCATTGGCCTTGCGGGCCAACCCCATATTTCAAAGGACAAGGCGATCGTGTACCTCCATCGGGAAGGCAAGATCCGTCGCTGTGAGGCACAGGTTGCGGTGCTGGACTACCTCGGGATACAGCGTGAGGAGATGAGCGAGCTGCTGGGCATCTCAGTCCAGACCGTCGATAAATACTGGACGCGGCTCTACGCCACCACCGGCCGGCAAGGCCGAGAGGCCGTCCGAACCTGGGTCGAGGAAATGCTCGCCCGCGCGATCGCTGAGGACGCAGCCAGCGCGACACCCTGAGCGGCGCCGTGTCTACACCATGCACAGCGCCTCGTATCGCCTGTCATAGGTGCTGTCTGGAGGTGCGCCCGCATTTTTGTCCGAGCTTTTGTCCAGTTCACACGCGCCATGCACACCCCTAGACTGCCCTCAGACACCCGTTTCGACCACAGGAATAGGAATGCGTGCACCGCTCGCGTGGATCTCACAGCTGGTTCTGCTCCTGTTCGCGGCGAGTGCGCTTGCCGGATGTGGCTCCGTCGTGAGCTACCCAGATGTGCAGCGCACGGCCCAGGCCGGCGGCTGCTGGCCGAACCGCCCCGTGTACCCGACGCCGGCCCCGGTCACCATCACGCCTGCCTCCCCGCTGACTCCAACCCCGCCGGGCTGGCTGCGGCCCAGCGGCCTGCCGTCGCCGACGCGCCTGCCGACCACCACGCCCTACCCGCGCTGCCCGGCCGCCCCC
>JAAXUL010000830.1 GCA_013336035.1 Chloroflexales bacterium | reverse complement strand
TTCAGTTTGTCGCCTTTATTATCAGCTTTGCCCTGGTGATCCACTACCTGGTGACCGGCGAGGGCTACATTGCGGCGACGATCTCTGTCTGGGTCAAGATTTCTCTGATCTGGGCTCTGACGATCACCGGCATGCTGTGGGAGTACGATATGTACGACCACTACTTTATGGCGAAGGAGTTTTTCTGGGAGGATATGGGCAACCTGATCGCGATCATCACCCACAACCTGTACTTTGTCGCCAAGTGGATGGGCGCCGATGAGCGCACCGTTATGTGGGTGATGGTCTTTGCCTATGTGACCTATCTGTTTAACGCTGGGCAGTTCCTGGCTCGCGGCATCCGCTCAGCGCGGCAGCGGCGGGCGATGAAACAGACGCCCTCGCGGCAACAGGTGTAGACATAGATAGCGTGGTTCTTGCATACCTCTCTCCGACCCGGCGCCGCTGCGTCGGGCCCAGAACGAACTCGCTCTAGAAAGCGATGGCCCTATGCCGATCAAGTCTCGCGCGGTTGTGATCCCTCGCCGCAACACCGTCGAGCTTCGCACGGTGCAGGTGCTCGAGCCCCGGGCGGGCGATGTGCTGCTGCGCACCGCCTTCACGTCGATCAGCGCCGGCACCGAGCGTATGCTGCTCGATGGGCGCATGCCGCACCCGGCCCTGCTCTTCCCGGTCGTGCCCGGCTACGAGACGGTGGGCCAGGTGGTCGAGGTGGGCGCTAAGGCGCCGAAGGATCTACTGGGCCAATGGGTCTATGTGGGCGGCGCCCGCTGCTTCCGCGGCGTCAACCCGGCCTGGGGTGGTCAGAGCGAGTTTATCAGCGCCGAGGCCGAGCGGGTGGTGCCGCTAGGCGCCATCGACCCGGCGACCGGGGTGATCCTGGCCCTCGCCGCCACGGCCCTCCACGGGATCAATGTGTCCCAGATCCGGCGCAACGACCGCGTGCTCGTCCTCGGCCAGGGCATCGTCGGCCAGCTGGCCGCGCGCCTGGCTAAGATCCAGGGCGCCCAGCACGTCGCCGTCGCCGACCGGGTGGGCATGCGTCTCAGCGCGGCCCAGGCCGACCAGGTGATCGATGTGACGCGCGAGTCGCTCGACGAGGCCCTCGGCGAGGCGAATATCAATGTGCTGATCGAGGCCACCGGCTCGATGCCGGCCCTGGCCGGGGCCCTGCCCCTGCTCGCCAACCACGGCCGCGTGCTGCTCCTCGGCTACTATGACCATATCAATATCCCCTACGCCCCGGTCTTTATGCGCGAGGCCCAGATCCTTGTCGCCCGCGAGTGGCAGTTTGGCTCCGATGGCGACCTGCCGCGCGTGCGCGATATGATCGCCTCCGGCGAGCTGAATGTGTCCGGCCTGCTCACCCACCGCGTGCCGCTCGACCGCATCCAGGCCGCCTATCGCCTGGCCTTCGAGGACCCGAGCTGCCTGAAGCTGGTGGTCGAGTGGCCGAAGGAAGGCGAGGCCGCGCAGAACTAGGGCGCCCGGGGCCGACGCATATGGTATCGACGCCCGCCCGGGCGTCGGCAGAGCTGGTATGGGCGCCCTACGCGGCGCCCTAACGAAAGCGAAGGGCAATGCCCGCAAACCCCAAAGGTGGGACCACCAACGCCCGTATGCTGGCGGTGTACGGCAAGGGCGGGATGGGCAAGTCGTTCTTCACTACCAACCTGGTGAGCAAGCTGGCCCTCCTCGGCAACCGGGTGCTGCAGCTCGGCTGCGACCCGAAGCATGACAGCTGCAACGCGCTCTTCGGCGGCGTGAGCCTGCCGACCCTCGGCGATGTCTGGCGCCAGTATAAGGAGGCCGGCCACGAGGAGGATCTGCAGGCCCAGGATGTGATCTTTAAGACCCAGGTGCTAGGCGCGGCCACGGTCTATGGCTGCGAGATCGGCGGCCCCGAGGTCGGCCGGGGCTGCGGCGGGCGCGGGATCACCTTCGGCTTCGACACACTCGAGAAATTTGGCCTTAGCCAGTGGGCCCTCGACTATGTGGTGATGGACTTCCTGGGTGATGTGGTCTGCGGCGGCTTCGCCACGCCGCTCTCGCGATCGCTCGCCGAGGAGGTGATTATCCTCTGTGGCAACGACCGTCAGAGCCTCTACGCGGCCAACAATATCGCCAGCGCGGCCAAGTACTTCGCCAGCATGGGCGGGCGCACGCGCCTGGTCGGCCTGATCGTCAACCGCGACGATGGCTCGGGCGTGGCCGCGCGCTTCGCCGAGCAGATCAATCTGCCCATCCTGGCCAGCATCCCCCTTGACCGGGCCGTGCGCGAGCTGGCCGACGCCTGCAAGCTGGCCCTGGCCGAGCCCCGCTTCGATGCGATCTTTGACCACCTGGCTCGGCAGATTGCCACGCGCACCCTGCCCGCGGTCGCGATGAGCGATGTGCGCCCGCTCGAGTACAAAGAGTTCCTGAGCGTCTTTGGCGCCAAAGAGCCGGACCTCGTGCCCGCCGGGGCCTCGGCCGAGGAACTGATGGGCGGGCGGCAGGTCCGGCAGGTGCCAACCTTTGAGCTAGGCCTGATGCAGCGCGCCGTGAGCGAGAAGCCCGGGCTGGACCCGGCAATGCGGCTGGTGGTCGGCCGCCTGCTTAAAGATCTGGGCATGTATGTGACCGAGGCGAACCGGGACCCGAAGAAGGGGATGACCCTGACGGTCGATGGCAATACTACGGTCTGCTTCGGCGACGAGCGCGAGCTGGATAGCAAGCTGGCCATCCTGGCCGCGCTGCAGAAGTCGGGCGAGCCATATCGTTATGTCGACCTGCGACGACCCTCCTCGCCCCTCTATCGATGAGCAGGGGTTCTGCGGGAGGCGCGGAGGGCTCTGCTCTCCATTTCTAGCCCTGCGGGGGCCAACAGCCCCCGCGCCCCCGCCGCGGGAGCGGCGATAGCGAACTCGGTTACGGACCTTGTCTTACGAGGGAATGGCGAACGCGATGAAGCTGTGTACACCGTCGAAGGTCGCGACGACTGAGTATGTGCAAGCCCCCTGGCACCTGCGGCTGCGCTGGTGGCTGGCGGCACGCCTCTGGTGCTGGTGCCGAGGCTTCGAAGAGCTCAATGTACAGTCGTCTGAGCAAGCTAATCCGCTCTGGAAGCGCTAGTGGGCAGTGTCCCCTGGCTGATGACAGCGATACATCACCTGTCGGCGCATGGATCCGCGCTCTTTCGTGTGTTTGGGCAGCATAGATCGTGCCACAGCACACAAAGAACCCGGTATCACCCCTGCAAAGCCATGTCCGATATGTGGTAGAATTAGCCAAGAACCATCGGATCGACCTGTAGAAGATGCTCGCAGCAATACTGCCCTCCTTCGCCGCGCAAGACCGTAAGATAGGACAGGAGTAGGGTTATGCCAAGTGGTCTTGGTGAGGCTACGCAGATGATCGGCCCCTTCGCCCCGGCGCTGCTCTGCTGGGCCTGCCTGATCATCACAGTGATCGCACTGGCCCTGACGTTCCTCTGGACGAACATAACGGCGTTTGCCCGTCGCACTCGCGGTGGGCAGAGCAAACCTACGGCCGGGTCGACGCCCGGACGCAACGCTCGCTAACGTAAGGTCCGACGCAGGCCCGCCGCCATAGCGCGACGAGCTGCAGGGGGAGGGTCTGCGGGCCAGGGCTTCGCCCCTCCCCTGCTGAAACCTCTCCCTTTATTTTGTGCAGAGAGTCGTGATATGGCAACTGAGACTGCCACGCCGCAGCCCTCCAAGAACGGTTCCGCCACGCCAGCCCCCGCCCCAGCACCAACGTCGGACATGGTGCCGCCCTTTCCGTTCGCCGCAATTGTTGGCCAGGCCGAGCTAAAGCTAGCCTTGATGCTCTGTATCGTCAACCCGACGATCGGCGGCGTGATGGTGATGGGCCATCGCGGCACTGCGAAGTCTACCGCCGTGCGCGCGCTGGCGGCGATGCTGCCGCCGATTAAGGCGGTGCAGGGCTGCTCCTACTCATGCTCGCCCGACGCCGGCGGCCTCTGCGTCCACACGCGGGCCGTGCTGGCGAAGAACGCCGAGGGTGGCAAGGCACCCGCCCAGAAGTCGCTCGCGGTGACC
>JAAXUL010000829.1 GCA_013336035.1 Chloroflexales bacterium | reverse complement strand
GACTCGCGACGCTCGTGGTCCTCGGGGGCGACGGGCCTGGGGTCGGGCAGGCTCAGGCCGACGGTGGGCTGCGGCTCGCTCTTCAGCAGGCCGCGCTGCTCGAGCACGTGCATGCCGCGCAGGGCGTGCTGGTTCTGGGGGTTCAGCTTAAGGGCGGCGCCCAGGCAGAAGGCCTGCTGGTGAGGGTCGTCGAGGACGCCGCTGAGCCAGAGCCAGGCCATCTCGCCGCGGGGGTCGAGGCGCACCGAGCGGGTGAGCAGGCCGGCGGCCACGCGCCTCTGGCCGGCGCGCGCCGCGGCGACCCCCCGCAGGTACAGGCGCTGGGCCTCGCTCTCGTTGGCTTTGACGGCTGATTCAGACAGGGTCGACATAGCGTCTATTATACGCCGGCTTGCGGCGAGAGCGCAGCGCCGACGGCGCGCGCTAGTGGTCAGGGATGAGCGGGTTGAGCGCGCGCTGGACGAGGGTCGGATCCTCGACCATGTTTTCGCGCACGGTGTCCCAGTACGCGGGCTTCTCGTAGCCGAGCTGCCAGATCGCGATGCCGGCCAGATCCAACTCTTGCACTGTCTTGACCTTGGAGGCCAGGCCTGTCTCGGTCATAAACCAGACCTGGCGCGTGCCCTGGGGCGAGCGATAGGAGAAGTAGCTCTCCTCGACGGGCCCCGAGCCGTTGCGCTCCATGAAGTTTACGGTCGCCCCCTGCTCGTTGATAATATCCTCGATCGTGCTCCAGGGGCGGGGGGTGGCGTTACCGCCAGGGGGCCAGTCATAGCCATAGAAGTGGATGCCGATCATCACCTTGCTTGGCTCGACGACGCTGCGCGCGTACTCGGCTACGGCGTCGATCCAGTAGGCGGGGGCCACCGGGCCCGGGCCGCTGCCGCGCCAGTGGTAGTCATAGGTCATGATGCGCAGCTGGTCGACGTGCTTGCCGATCTCGGCCCAGTCCTGGAAGCCGCCCATGCCGCCGTAGTCGCTATCTTTGGCGTGGACGGCCACGGTGAGCAGCTTGCCGTGCTGGTGCAGGCCGGCGCCCAGGTCGGCCATAAAGGCCGAGAACTCGTCGCGCAGCGAAGAGTCCAGGCCCTCGTAGTCGATGTCGATGCCGTCGTAGCCCCGGGCCAGCACCTCGTCGACGATATTCTGGACGTGGCGCGCCCGTATCGTCGGGCTGCGCAGCACCGACACCACCGCGCCGGGGTTGGCGGTGACGTTATGCACCGACGGGATGATGCGCACATTGTTCTCGTGGGCGATGCGCACCAGGTCGTCATTGCGGGTACCGTAGAGCCTGCCGCCCGCGTCGGTCGAGTACCAGAACGGGCTGATATCGTCGATGATGTCGGCGTTGGCGAAGAATGACTCCTTGGCGCCGCCCTCGAAGCTGGGGGGCAGCCAGACGACGATGTAGTGCCCGCTCTTCGGGTGGTAGCTGACGGGGGCGGTCTGCAGGTCGGCGGCGGTGGGCACGGGGGTGGGCGGCACGGGGGTGGGCAGGACGATCATGGGCGCGGCGGTGGGCGCGCTGGTTGGGCTGGCGAGGGCGGCCGTCGCGGCGGCAGAGCGCAGATCGGGCAGCGAGCGGGCCAGCCTGAGGGTCTGGAAGATCAGCGCGCCCGCGACGGCGAGGGCGGCCAGGTAGATCGCGCCGAGCGCGACTGTGTTGAAGGGGATGCGACGCATGTTCCTAGGAGGCCCCGAGCTGGCGCAGGCGCTCGTCGCTGATGCCGAAGAGGTGGGCGATCTCGTGGAGCACCGTGCGGCGCACCTGATCGCGCAGCTCGCCGGCAGAGGGGAAGTCGCGCGCCAGCGGCTCTTGAAAGATCACGATGGTGTCGGGCAGCACAAGCATGCCGCTCGTGCGCTCGGGGTACGGCACACCTTCGTACATGCCATAGGCGGTCTGCCAAGGCTTGAGGCCAAGCGCCCTGCGCTGCTCGCGCGAGGGGCGCCGGGAGACGATCACCTCGACGTTGTCGAGATAGGCGGCGAACGGTTCGGGCAGGCTCTCGAGGGCCTCAACCACCAGTTGCTCGAATTCTTCGCTGTCCATCGCGGGCATTATACGGTTCGCCAGAACAAGGTGTCAAGGGTTTCTATTCTTTCCGGGGGGAGAATGGGCACGGTGAAGCGGCGACGTAGCGAAAAGCCTAAAACAGACTGCGGTGTGCCGGCCGCGGCTGCGCGCAAGGATTGATCCGCCTCGATGACGATGTGCTGAACGGCACAACATGGTACACTTCCGCGCGGCGGGCCGCACGGCGAGGGTGCAGGCGCGCCGCGCAGCGCGGCGCAACCTAGCAAACAGGATCCTTTGCAGATGACTACGGCACGGCGTCTCGCGCAGGCACGCGGCGGGCTGCTGGTGGTCCTTCTGGCTCTGCTGCTCGCCCTCTGGGCAGCCCAGGCGGCCCCCACCCTATCCGCCGCCCCAGACTCGTCCAGGCCCATTCCGGCCCGCGGTGGGGCCCGACCGAACCCGGTCGACCAGCCTCACCCGACAATCCAGCCCTTTGTGCGCCCCGATCTGGCCCGACGCCTTGAGGCGCTGCGGCCGACCATCCTGGCCGCCGCCCGCCGCCACAACCGCCCCGAGCTGTCTGGCATGACCGACGCCGAGTTCGCCGCGGTGATCGCCGTAGTGATCTATAACGAGAACTTCGGCTGGCTCGAGGACGATATCGCGCCCCTGCGGATCTTTACGCCGCTCTACCAGGATCTCCAGCGCCAGGCCAACGAGCAGCTCCCCGGCAGCAACTTCAGCGTCTGGCCAACTAATCTGCGGCCCTCGGTGGCCCTCGAGATCCTTGACCGGCAGCTGCCCCTGGCCGACTCTCGGGTGATCAGCGTGACGGTGACAGTTGAGGGCAGCCGGATTGACCCTGCGGACTATACGAGCCGCGAGGCCCTGTTCGCGGCGATCACGGCCGAGATCAGCCGGGATGACCTGGCGGTGGCCTATCTGGCCGCCAACCTCGAGCGGGGGCTCTACCGGGCGTCCCTCGATGGGGCGCCGGTGAGCTGGCGGACCCTGGCGGCCTGGCATAACCAGGGCATCGTCGACCCGCGTCTGATCCGCTTCAACCCGACGGCCCGCGACTACGTGCGCCGGGCCTCGGCCTACCTCCCCCTGGCGCGGGCGCTGGTGGCGCCGCGGGCGCCCCGCCCCCGTCAGGCGCAGGGGGTGTAGGGCTTTTGCGCCCGGGCGCGGCCGGAGGCCTCCCGCCCCTGCTCGCGGGGCCTGACACGCGGTGAATGCTGGTATAATGCCGGCATCGCCCCCTCACTGCCTGCTAAGGAGACGCCCCTGTGAGCACGCGCCGCGCGGCCCTGTTTGTGACATGCATTGTCGACCAGCTCTACCCCTCGATCGGCCAGGCCACGGCCGCGCTGCTCGAGAGCCAGGGCGTCGAGGTCTGCGTGCCGCGGGGCCTGACCTGCTGCGGGCAGATGGCCTTCAACGCGGGCTTCCGCGACGAGGCCTACGCCGTCGCGGGGCGCACGATCGAGGTGCTGCGCGGCCAGGGCGACGTCGTGCTGCCGTCTGGCTCGTGCGCGGCGATGATCCGCCACCTCTACCACGAGCTGTTCGAGCACAGCCCCTACGCCGGCCCGGCCGCCGATCTAGCCGCCCGCACCTACGAGCTGACCGAGTATCTGGTCGATGTGCTGGGCGTGACCGATCTGGGCGCCAGCTTCAGCGGGCGCATCACCTACCACGACGCCTGCCACGGCCTGCGCTTCCTCGGGGCGGGGCGGCAGGCCCGCGCCCTGATCGACCAGGTGCGCGGCGCCGAGGTGGTGGGCCTGCCCGGCTGCGAGTAGTGCTGCGGCTTCGGCGGCCTCTTCGCCGTCAAGCAGCGCGCTATCTCCGAGGCCATGCTCGCCCGCAAGCTCGACGATATCGAGCGCATTGGGGCCGACCTGCTCGTCACTGGCGACGCCTCGTGTATGACCCAGATCGCCGGCGGGCTGAGCCGCCAGGGCAGCCCGGTGAAGGCCCGCCATCTGGTCGAGGTGCTGGCGAATATGGTGGAGGGCCGCCCATGACGACGCAAAGCA